>UQSV01000023.1 GCA_900543875.1 uncultured Coriobacteriaceae bacterium
TCCCATGCGCCCGCTCATGGGCAACGGCCCCAGGCCCTCGCAGCACGGCGGCGCCGGCAGGCCGCGCCTTCAGGGCAACGGCCCGCGCCCGTCGCAGTTTGGCGGCGGCCACCGCGGCCGCAACGACGGTCCCACCGAAGGCGGCAGAACCAACCGGTAGCAGGGCAAACGCAACGCGTACACGCCACCGACGCCCACTTCACACACGGTAGGCGCGATAATGCTAATTGAGGCTGCCTGGACTTGGCTTTCAGTCAGGCCCAAGCAGCCTTTACATGCGCGCGGGCGCTCGTTCAGAATGGAGTGAACGCCCCGCCACGCGAGGCAAGCCCGGGTCCACCCGGTTCCACAGGCACGGGGCGCAAGCCCCCGTCTCAAGGAGAGACACGAACATGGGAGTTTCCCAAACGGCAGAGAGGACCGCTTCTAAGAAGCGCTCTCCCAAGGGCGGCATTCCGCTATCCGCCGCAATGATCCTCGTCACGCTCGGCGTGGTGTACGGAGACATCGGCACGAGCCCGATGTACACGCTCAAGGCCATCATGAGCGGCAACGGTGGCCTCACCACGATGAGCCAGGACGTCGTCATCGGCGCGCTGTCGCTCATCATCTGGACGATGACGCTCATCACCACGGTCAAGTACGTCCTCGTGGCCATGAAGGCCGACAACCACAACGAGGGCGGCATCTTCGCCCTGTACAGCCTCGTGAAGCGCTGCGGCAAGTGGCTCATCATCCCGGCGATGATCGGCGGCGCCGCGCTGCTCGCAGACGGCATCCTCACGCCGGCCGTCACGGTCACCACGGCCATCGAGGGCCTGCGCACGATCGACTTCTTCCACGCGCTCATCGGCGACAACCAGGGCATCGTGGTGCTCATCACCATCGTCATCCTGTGCGCGCTGTTCGCCATGCAGCGCGCCGGCACCTCCACGATCGGCAAGGCGTTCGGCCCCATCATGACCGTGTGGTTCCTCTACCTGGGCATCACGGGCCTCGTCAACGTGGGCGCCGACCTCAACGTTTTCCGTGCGCTCAACCCGCTGCGCGGCATCATGTTCCTGTTCAACGGCAACCTCAACCACGCCGGCCTCATGGTGCTGGGCAACGTGTTCCTGTGCACCACCGGCGCCGAGGCCCTCTACTCGGACATGGGCCACGTGGGCAAGGCCAACATCTACGCCTCCTGGCCATTCGTGAAGGCCTGCCTCATTCTCAACTACCTGGGCCAGGGCGCCTGGATCCTCGCGAACAACGGCAACGCCGCGCTCGCCGCCACCCCCGAGCTCAACCCGTTCTTCCAGATGCTGCCCGAGGCCGTGCGCGTCTTCGCCGTCGTGCTGTCGACGTTCGCCGCCATCATCGCCTCCCAGGCGCTCATCACGGGCTCCTACTCCATCATCTCCGAGGCGATCCGCCTCAACCTCATGCCGCACATGCGCATCGCCTACCCGTCTGAGACGAAGGGTCAGATCTACATCCCGCTCGTCAACAACATCATGTGGGTGAGCTGCATCGGCGTCGTGCTGTTCTTCCAGACCTCCTCGCACATGGAGGCGGCGTACGGCCTGGCCATCACCGTCACGATGCTCATGACCACGCTGCTGCTGTTCACCTACCTCTCGAAGATTCGCAGGAAGCACGCCCTCGCCGTCCCGTTCCTCGCATTCTTCATGCTGCTCGAGTTCGCGTTCTTCTTCTCGAGCCTCACCAAGTTCATGCACGGCGGCTACGTGACCGTCATCCTCGCGACGCTCATCTTCGCCGTGATGTACGTCTGGCGCCGTGGCACGGCCATCGAGCGCACGCAGAGCGTCTACCTGCCGGTTGACCAGTACGTGGACCAGCTTGCCGAGCTGCGCGCCGACGACGAGATTCCCTACCTGGCCGACAACCTGGTCTTCCTCACCAACGACTCGTCGCCCGACATGCTCGATCGTGACATCCTCTACTCCATCCTCGACAAGAGGCCCAAGCGCGCCCGCGCGTACTTCTTCCTCAACATCCAGGTGACCGACGAGCCCAACACGCACGAGTTCTCGATCAATACCTTTGGCACAAATTATCTGTTCAAGGTGCAGATTCGCCTGGGCTTCCGCGTGAACCAGCGCGTCAACGAGTACCTCTACCAAATCGTGGAGAAGCTCGTCGAGGACCACATGATCGAGCCGCAGCACCACAAGTACTCGATCTACAAGAAGAAGAGCGAGGTGGGCGACTTCCGCTTCTGTCTCATTCGCAAGGTGCCCTCGAGTTCGGCCGACATCTCGGCGTTCGACCGCAACATCATCCTGGCCAAGTACGTCATCCGCAGGGTCTGCGGCTCACCTGCGCACTGGTACGGCCTCGAGAACTCCAACGTGGTGTTCGAGTACGTGCCGCTCTTTGCGCGCTCCAAGCGCCAACACGTGCTGCAGTACGTCGAGCTGCCCGAGGCCATGCGCCACGTGCGCGCCGCGGTCGACGAAGCGCACGCCACCTACCTGGCCCACGAGAGCGGCGCCTCTGCCGACACCGCCGGCGACGAGGACATCGACCTGTTCGATGCCGCGGTGCGCAAGGCCCACGACGACGAGGCCAGGCACGTCGAGGACTCCGTCATCGGCGGCGATACGGCGGTGTTCCACCCCATCGTGATCGACGAGGACGGCGAGAGCGAGGGCCGCAAGGAGTAGCCCGCGCGCCCATCTCATAGCGAGCGCAGGGCGCCCCGGCGGTTTTAGCAACCGCCGGGGCGCCCTATTTGCTAGGCTGATCAACTTTTTCTTGCTAAATCGGTATGCCGGCCACCAAGCGCTCTGGCAACGGACAATTTACCAGCGGTTTTATCAAGCCAGATATCCAACTATCCCGTCAGCGCCTACAACAAGCACGAAAAACCTGATTAGCACGCTCCAATGGCGGGCCTATCCGCGCTGGTCGATGGGCACGTAGTCGCGCAGCTCGATCACGGAGTTGTAGGCCGGGCGGATGATGCGCCCGCTGCCGTAGAGCTCCTCCATGCGGTGCGCCGTCCAGCCCGCCAGGCGCGCCATCGCAAAGATGGGCGTGTAGAGGTCGGCCGGGATACCCAGCATCGAGTACACGAAGCCCGTGTACAGGTCGATGTTTGCGCAGATGGGCTTGTTGGTGCCGCGCACCGCGCGGATGATATCAGGCGAGAGGCGCTCGATGCCCTCAATGAGCGCGAGCTTGTCCTCGCAGCCCTTGAGGGCGGCGAGCTTGCGGGCGTAGCGCTTGACCACGCGGGCGCGCGGGTCGCTCTTGGTGTAGACGGCGTGGCCCATGCCATAGACGAGGCCCGTGTTGTCAAAGGCCTGGCCCGCAGCAATGCGTTCGAGATAGCTCGCTAGCTCGTCGTCGTTGTCCCAGCGCTCGACGTGGGAGGCAACGTCTTCGATCATCGCGCCCACCTTGGCGTTGGCGCCGCCGTGCTTGGGACCCTTGAGCGAGCCCATCGCCGCGGCGTAGGTGGAGTAGGCGTCGGTGCCCGAGCTCGAGAGGACGCGGCAGGTGAAGGTCGAGTTGTTGCCGCCGCCGTGCTCGGCATGGAGCATGAGCATGACGTCGAGCATCATGGCCTCGTCGCGGGTAAAGCCCTCGTCGCCACGCAGCACGTCGAGCACCGTCTCGGCCATCGAGCGGCCCTGGCGCACGGGCGGCACGAGCAGCTGCGAGCCGCCGCGGGCAGCAACCGACGCCGCGTGCGCGATGGCCGCGATGCGCGGCAGGCGCGCGAGCAGCGACAGCGACACATCGACCTCGTGCTGCGGCGAGGTGTCGTCGGGATTCTCGTCGAAGGCGTAGAGCAGCAGCGTCGAGCGGGCCATGACGTTCATGATCGAGCTCGACTCGGTGGTGCGCGGGAACAGGCTCAGGTAGCCGGTGGGCAGTTCGCGACGCGAGTCGATGCGGGCCTTGAAGTCTGCGAGCTCGGCAGCGCTGGGCAGACGGCCCGAGATGAGCAGGTAGGCCATCTCCTCGTAGCCAAAGCGGCCGGCGCCGTGGGTCTGCCCCACGAGGTCGTCGAGATGGTAACCGCGCATCACGAGGTCGCCCTCGTCGGGAACGACCTTGCCGCCGACCTTGTTGTAGCCGTGGACGTTGGAGACCGTGGTGAGGCCCACGAGCACGCCCGAGCCGTCGGCGTTGCGCAGGCCACGCTTGACGTCGTACTCGCGATACAGCTGCTCGGGCACCTTGTCGACGGAGGCAAAGCCCTCGTAGAGGCCCACGCTCTCGGCCGGACGGCCCAGCCCCTCGACGCTCGAGGGCATGGGCGTCACGTCGGTGGCGTGGAGCAGTGCCGAGGTGTCCTTGTTGGTCAGGATGCGACGCACCACGTGCGAGCGGATGCGCTCGGAGGGCGTGGTGCGCGGACGCTGGGGAAACGTTGCCATGGCGGCCTACAGGCGATACATGAACTTGAAGACGTCCTCGCGCTGGATCGTAATCTGGACGCCGAGCTTCTCGGAGAGGGCGGCAAGGCCGTCGTGGATGGTGGCGAAGTCGGCGCCACCCAGGTCGACGAGGGTCGTCATCGTGAACATGCCCTGCAGGATCGTCTGCGAGATGTCGAGGATGTTGACGTCCTGCTCGGCAAGCAAGCCGGCGACCGCGGCGACGATGCCGGATCGGTCGGCGCCCAGCACGGAGATAATGGCGCGGTCGGTGGTCGTGGTCTCGTCGCTCATGTGCTCCTCGCATTTCTGTGGCAGCCGCCACACGTTGCGTACGGTGTGACCTGCCATTGTAGTGCAGCCACGTTACCGACGTATTGCGAGCAGGGCCTCATCCGCTGCGCACCCACTTTTACGCATTCACTCGCCAAGCACCCGCTTTTACGTGCCAGAAGACCTCCCAGCACGTAAAAGCGGGTACCCAATGCAAAACGGCGTGCAAGGATGGGTGAGCAACGAAAAGGGGCGAGAAGAACGCGCAGGGCAGGCGTGGCGCAAACGCAGGGGGGGCGAGAGGCGCACGATCCCTCGCCCCCACGGGACAGCAAATCTGACAGCCGGAGCCTACTCCCCCAGCGTCCAGGCGTCGCCCTCATGCTGCAGGGCCACCATGCGGGCAAACTCTCCGCCCGCGGCCATGAGCTCGGCGGGGCTGCCCTGCTCGGCCACCACGCCATCGCGCAGCACCACGATCTTGTCGGCGTTCTCGACCGTGCGCATGCGGTGGGCAATCACGATGACCGTCTTGCCCACGAGCAGGCGCGAGAGGGCCTGCTGCACCTGCGTCTCGTTCTCGACGTCAAGGCTCGCCGTAGCCTCGTCAAGCAGCACGATGGGCGCGTCCTTGAGCAGCGCGCGGGCAATCGAGATGCGCTGGCGCTCGCCGCCCGAGAGCTTCGAGCCGTTCTCGCCGATCATCGTGTCGTAGCCCTGCGGCATGCGGCTCACGAACTCGTCGCAGTTGGCGGCACGCGCGGCGGCGAGCACCTCCTCGTCGGTGGCGTCGCGCCTGCCCAGGCGGATGTTGCCCATCACGGTGTCATCGAACAGCAGCACGTCCTGGAACACGATTGCGTAGTCGCGCAGCAGCGTCTCGGGGTCGACGCTCGCGACGTCGATGCCGCCCACGGAGACGGTGCCCGCCGTGGCATCCCAGAAGCGCGCGGCCAGGCGGCTCACGGTCGACTTGCCCGAGCCGGACGGCCCCACCAGGGCCGTGACCTGGCCCTCGCGCGCCACGAAACTCACGTCGCGCAGCACCTGCTCGCCCGCGCGCCCATCCTCGTCCGTCCCGTAGCCAAAGGCCACGTGCGAGAACTCGATGTCGTGTCTCGTCGGCTCGAACTCGCGCGCGCCCGTCGCAAGCGGCTCCTCCATGATGGAGCGCATGCGCGCAGCGCTCGTCTCGGCGGCAAAGAGCTCGGAGAGCAGCGCCAGCGTCTGGTCGAACGGGGCATAGACGCGGCTCACCATGAGCAGGAACGCAAAGAACGTCATGAAGCCGATGGCACCCGACGCCACGAGCGAGGCGCCCGTCACCACCGTGGTGGCTATCCCCAGGCGCAGCACGGCGTAGGCGCCGTTCACCACGAGGCCGTTCGTGAGCTCTCCTTTGGTGCAGGTCCTCTCCGCATGGTCTATCTGGGCGTCGAGGCTCTCGAGGTAGTGCTCCTCCTGGTTGGTGGCACGGATCTCGCGCACGCAGTCGAGCGTCTCCTGGATGCCCTCGGTGACCTTGACCTTCTCGGCACGGTTGGCGTCGAAGAGGGGGCGCAGCGGCCCTCGACTCGCGAACAGCATCGCAAAAGCCACGGGCACGCTCCAAAACGCCGCAAGCGAGAGCTGCCAGCAGAACGCCAGGGACCCCGCGAACACGATGGCTGTCGAGATGATAGCGCCCCACAGCTCGCCCAGCACGTGGCTGTAGGCGTGCTCCATGGTCTGGACGTCACCCATGATCGTCTCGGTGAGGTCCGCCAGGTCGCGCTTGCCAAAGAACGACAGCGGCAGGCGGCGCAAGCGCTCGGCGATGTCGATGCGCTGCTGGCCGCACTCGTCGTAGAAGACGCAATAGGTGTTGACGTACTGCATCCAGTTGCACCCAAAGAGCAGGGCGATGAACGCGATGAGGCCCAGCACGAGCGGCGCCAGCGCGGGCAGCTCGCCGCCGTCGACCAGATGCTCCGCGAACGCACCCATCACGTAGTACAGAAAGCCGATGCCCGCCATGGTCACGAGGTTCGTGAGCGTGGTCCACAGGATGCCGCGCTTCATGCCGGCATAGGCGGTGTCGCTGAGCAGATACTTCTTCTTGAATGAGGAGAACATCTAGGCCTCACCCCCTTCCCGGGCAATCGCGGGCGCACCCGCGGCCGCCCCATCGCCCGTCTCGGCGCGGGAGCCGGCATCTGAGCCACTGGCCACCGCGCCGGTTGCGCTCGATATCTTCCAGCTCACGGCCTGCTCGTAGTCGGCCCACATGCGCGCGTAGAGGCCGCCCCGCACAAGGAGCTCGAAGTGGGTGCCCGTCTCGGCAACGCGGCCCCGCTCAAGGACCACGATCTTGTCGGCACCCACCACGGTCGAGAGGCGATGGGCAATCATGATCACCGTGCGACCGGCCGCCAGACGCGTGAAGGCACGCTGGATGAGCGCCTCGTTCTCCGGATCGGCGAAGGCCGTGGCCTCGTCGAGCACCACGATGGGCGCGTCCTTGATGATGGCGCGCGCAAGGGCCACGCGCTGCACCTCGCCGCCCGAGAGGTAGGCGCCGCCCGCGCCCAGCATCGTATGGATGCCCTGCGGCAGCTTGGCCACGATGTCGTCGCACTGCGCGTCATGGAGGGCCGCGAGCACCTGCTCATCGGTGGCATCGGGACGCGCCGCGCGCACGTTGTCGGCGAGCGTCTGTCTAAAGAGCCGGTTGGTCTGGAAGACGAAGGCAACTTGGTCCATGAGCTCGTGCGCATCGACATCGCGCACGTCGACGCCACCTACAGCCACGGAGCCTGAGGTCACGTCCCAGAAGCGCGGCACGAGGCTCGCGGCCGTTGACTTGCCGCCGCCCGAGGAACCCACGAGCGCCACGGTGGAGCCGGCCGGTACCTCGAAGCTCACGTGGTCGAGCGCGGGCCTCTCGGCACCCTCATAGACAAAGCTCACATCGCGGAAGGCCACGGAGTTGTACGCCGGATGCTGCGGGTGCTGCGCGCGCGGGAGCTCGGCAGCCGCCATGAGGGCACGCACGCGGGCGAGCGAGTCGGCACTCATCTGAGAGGCCTCACCGGCAAACTGCAGCTTCGCCATGGCCGTGGGCACCACCGCAGAGAAGATCGCGTAGAAGGCAAAGTTCGCGAGGAAGCGCGCAAAGTCGCCCTCGCCCGGCGCCAGCAGCAGAGCCGCCGACACGAGGAAGACCACGAGGCCGTTAAGCACCGTGAGCTGCGCTACCTGCGGGGTGCGGCAGAAGGTGCCGGCATAGTTCATTGCCATGTGCGAGTACTCGGAGATGGCGTCGTGAAACGCCTTGAACGAGTAGACCGTCTGCTGAAAGACCTTGACGACGGGAATGCCGCGCACGTACTCGGTGCCCGTGGCGTTCATCTTGGTGAGGGCGCCCATGTACTGCTTCATGAACTCCATGCCCTCGCCGCTCATCATGCGCATGAGGCACGCGACCGAGACGGTGACGGCGGCAAGGCACGCCAGCCCCAGGCGCCAGTCAAAGACGGCGAACAGCGCGAGCATGCCCACCACCATCGCCACCGCGCCCGCGACATCGGGCAGCATGTGAGCAAGCAGCGTCTCCGTCGAGGAGGCGCACCCGTCGATGACGCGGCGCAGCTCCCCGCTGGAGTGGGTCGAGAAGTAGCCCAGTGGCAGGTGCATGAGGTGCGCACAGGTCTGCTTGCGCATGTTCGAGGCGCAGCGAAATGCCGAGAGGTGCGTGCACATGAGCGCGCAGAAGTACACGGCGATCGAGGCCACGGCAAGGCCCACGGCCCACCAGCCATATGCGGCGATGCCCGCCGCCTCGTCCCAGTTGGGCGCCACCGCGATGAGGTCGCGCGCCACGAACCAGATGCAGACGAACGGCCCAAAGCTCAAGAGCTGCGCCACAGCAGACAGCGCCATGCCCACGTACGTGAGCGGCCGGCGGCTGCCGGAGAACTCGAGCAGCTGCGCCACGGCGCCCGGCGCCCTGTTCTTCTTTGCCATCCCTTCTCCTTAACGTTCGAGGTTGATAAGTTAGCCACCGCGAACTTATCATGAGGGCAGCGCGTCCCTCCCCCGCCAGCCAAAGGGGAGACGAATCCGAAAGAGAAGGGGACGTTTTCGCAACATGGCCGCCTGTCCAGCAGACATCACCGAGCTCTACGCCCCACAGTTCGAGCAGTTTGGCCTCTCGCTCGACGAGCACGGCGCCACGTTCACGGGCAGCGTCGACAACGAGGTTGGCTCGGGCCGCGCATGGCTTATGCCCCTCTCGAACAGCTGCCTGGTCCTCGAGCACGCCATCACGCCTAAGAGCGACATGCTGCTGCTCGAGCGCACGCCCAGCCCCTATGCCTGCGCCTCGCTGGTCAACGAGTCGACGCTCGTCTGCATGCCCGAGTCTGGCATAAGCCCCACCAACGTGAGGGTGGCACCTGGGGAGAACGACACGTCCACCACCTGCAGCTTCGTGCGTAAGAACAGCGACGAGAACCTTTCGCCCCTGCGGGCGGGCCACCTCTACCGGTCGCGCTCCGTGATCTTTCTGCCCCGCTACTTCGACGAGCTCGAGCGCAGCTACCCCGGCGAGTACTCGGGGCTCTTTGACTCCTTCGCGCGCGGTTGGGGCGAGCAGGCGCAGCTTGCGATGGGTGGGGCGCTGCGGCGCATCAGCGAGCGACGTGCCCAGGGGCCGGCCGGCCGTCTCTATCTGCGAGGCGTCGTTGAAACGATGGTGGCCGAGCTCGCCCGCGCCAACGCAAGCGGCGAGCTGGCGGCTCGCGCGGCGGGCACCCGCGAGAGCGAGCGGCTCGTCCTGCTCGTTCGGGCACTTGTCGAGCGCGGGCTCGACGAAGGACGCGCAATGGGCGTCGACGAGCTGGCGACACGCCTCTACGTGAGCCGCTCCAAGCTCTGCGCCACCTTTAGCGCCGAGACGGGCGAGGGCGTGGCCGCCTACGTGCGCAGACGCCGCATCGAGCGTGCGGAGAAGCTGCTTGCCGAAGGACGTCTCTCGATGGGACAGGTCGCCAAGCAGCTGGGCTACCCGCGCGCCTCGGCCTTCTCGCAGGCGTTTCGAGCCGCCCGCGGCATCTCTCCCAGCGTCTGGCAGCAGCTCAACGGCTAGACGCAAGGCGGGCAGCCCCTCCTGGCAGCTCCAAGCCCCATCGGCTCGTCCGTTTCACGCGTCCCAAGCCTTCTCAACACGTAATTTGGATGAGCGAACGGAGCGAGCGCGTAGATTGGACGATTGGGACAGCCGCGGCGCAAACGCACGGGCGCGCGCCCGGCACGCTCTGCGCCCTCCAGCGCCACGCGCGCTCGCCGCACTCCCGCACCCCCCAGCGTAACGCGCTCGCCCCAGCTCCGCACCTCTCGCCTCAAGCGCCACGCATGTCCCGGCACCCGCCCCAGCCCTTCCCCGCACGATGAGTTCACCTTTGCAAACTTTTTCTTGACCTCCCCGCCAAGCGCCCCTAGTGTAGGCATAAGTTACCCTTAGCTAACACTTTGCAGCCGCACGGTTGCGCCGCGGGAGGCACCATGACGCTCGACAGATTCGGCCTTGAGCACGCGATCGTTCGCCACTGCTCGCCCACGCTCGCGGGAATCAAGCCGGGATGCCTCTTCAACGTGCCCGGCAGCTTCTCGCCCAGCCCCGCCTGCGAGCGAGGTCGCGCGCTCGACGCCCTCGTTGCCCACGAGAACGAGGCCCTCGCCCCCAGCGGCGTGCGCGTGCGCGTGCTGGCCCGCCGCTCCTGCGGTGCGCTCGTGTTCGTGTATCGCCCGGAGCTTCTGGGCTCACACCTGCGCGAGGCACGCGTGGCCGAGCTGCTGCGCGGCTGGGGCTACGCCACGAATGGGCCGGGCTGGCTCGAGGGCGTTCTGGCCCAGCTGGGGGCACGTCTGCAGGCCCAGGCCTGCAGCGGCGAGTTTCCCCACGAGGTGGGGGTCTTCCTGGGCTACCCCACCGACGACGTCGTGGCCTTCATCGAGCACGAGGGGCGCGACTACCTGTGCTGTGGCTGCTGGAAGGTCTACTCGCACCTCGAGCGCGCGCAGGCCTGCTTCGCGAGCTATCGCCGCTGCACGCAGGCGTGCCTCGCCCTGCTCGAGACCGGCTCGACCGTTGCCGACCTCGCGAGCGGGCACGTGGCCATCGCGGCGTAGGCAGCAGGAATCGAATCCATACCCGAGACGTGGGTTGGCATAGGAAAGGACAGACAGATGAACAAGGTAGCAGTGGTTTTCTGGAGCGGCACCGGCAACACCGAGGCCATGGCAGACGCCGTGGCCGAGGGGGCTCGCACCGCCGGCGCCGAGGTCGACCAGGTACAGGCCACCGACTTCGACGCCAGCGCCGTGGCCGGCTATGATGCCGTCGCGTTTGGCTGCCCCGCCATGGGCGACGAGTCGCTCGAGGAGGATGAGTTCGAGCCGATGTTCGAGGCCGCCGAGGCACAGCTCTCCGGCAAGAAGGTTGGCCTGTTTGGCAGCTACGACTGGGGCACCGGCGACTGGATGGACACCTGGCGCGAGCGCACAGAGGGCGACGGCGCCGAGGTCGTGGCCACCGTCATCGCGAACCTCGAGCCCGACGACGAGGCCCTGACCTCCTGCAAGGAGCTCGGCGCCGCCCTAGCGTAGCTCGCGGGGCGTCTCTAGATAGTTAGGCAGCCGGAATCTGTCAGTGTAAACGGTTACACGTGCGACGGCTTAATAGCAGAGAAGCCCAAATCCCGCCAAAACGCATTTAAGGGATAGCCAAACGCTCAGAAGCGAGGCCATTTCGGCCCACGCCAACGTAATAGGAGCCCCCGAAAGGCCGCCTCAGGCCCTTCGGGGGCTCCCTCATCGCACGTGTAACCGTTTACACTGACAACCTCGCGCGGCCAAACCTATTTGAGGTCGCCCTCATAGGGCAGGACCTCGGCCAGGTAGCCCTTCTCGCGCAGGGCCGCCTCGATCTCGTCGAGCTGCTCCTCGCTGTCAGCGGCAATGCGGTGGAAGTGGTAGCCGCTCGTGACCGTGAGCAGCGGGTAGCTCTTCCCCGAGCGGATGTTCTCGAGGTAGCGCTCCACGTCGCGGCGGTTGCGGATGTCGAGGTCGCCGGTGATCTTGCCGTAGACGCGGTGATTAACCATGACGTTGAGCACCGCCCCGCCCAGGTCGACGATGGTCGTGAGCTCGTCGGCAAGGTCATCGAGGCCGTGGCACACCTTCACGAGCCGCGTGGGCACCTGCGGCTCGCCCGAGCCGCCCAGTAGCACGTAGCCGCGGCTCGTCGCCACGATGTCATGGCCGTCGGCGCGCAGAAGCGCGATGTCCTGCACCACAACCTGCCTGCTCACGCCCACCGCCTTGGCCAGCGAGCTGCCCGACACCGGTGTGGCAGACGCCTGCAGTTCGGCCACGATACGCTCCCTGCGCTCACCACCCTTCATCGGACCACCTCGGCCGCGGACTCGCCCACCATGCGCAGGTGCTTGAGCGACAGGTCGAGGATGGGGGCGGAGTGCGTGAGCGCGCCCGACGAGATGTAGTCGACGCCCAGGTCTGCCAAGGCGCGGATGTTGCTCGCGTCGACGTTGCCCGAGCACTCGGTCTTGGCGCGGCCATCGATGAGGGTAATCGCGGCGGCCATGTCGTCGTGGCTCATGTTGTCGAGCATGATGATGTCGGCACCGGCCTCGACGGCCTCGCGCACCATGTCGAGGTTCTCACACTCGACCTCGACGGTGCAGGTAAACGACGCATGGGCGCGCGCGGCGGCAACGGCTGCGGCCACGCCGCCGGCGGCGTCGATGTGGTTGTCCTTGAGCATCACGGCCGTCGACAGGTTATAGCGGTGGTTACGCCCGCCGCCAATCGCCACGGCCGCCTTCTCGAAGACGCGCAGGCACGGCGTGGTCTTGCGCGTGTCGACGAGCGCGGTGCTCGTGCCCTCGAGCGCGGCGGCCATCCTGCGCGTGTAGGTGGCGATGCCGCTCATGCGCTGCAGGAAGTTGAGGGCCACGCGCTCGCCCGAGAGCAGCACGCGGGCGTCGCCGTACACGGTGGCGAGGCGCTGGCCGGCCGTGACCTCGTCGCCATCGGCCACCGTAGCCTCGACGCGCGTGGCGGGGTCGATCAGCGCAAACGTGCGGGCAAAGACGTCGAGGCCGGCGATGACGCCGTCTGCCTTGGCGATGAGCTGCACCTCGGCGGCGCGGGCCTCGGGGCACACCGACGCCGTGCTCACGTCCTCGAAGGTGATGTCCTCACGCAGCGCCTGGACGATAACGTCCTCGCCCACCAGCTTCAGGGCAATGGGATCCATCCCTCACGCCTCCCTCGCGGCCGCAGCCGCCTCGCTCGCAATGGTCTCGATGTCGACGGGCGCCTCGCCAAAGGCCAGGCCGCCGTCGTGGGCGCACGTGCCGTCGTACTCGCACAGCTCGTCGATGGCAAGCGTACCATCGCCGGCCACGCGGTGGCGACCGTCGAGCGCGGGCGAGCCCGCAACCTCGACGGGCAGCGACGAGCCGTCCAGCATGCGACGCGCGGCGCGACGCGCAAAGACGAGCGACTCGAGCAGGCTGTTGCTGGCCAGGCGGTTTTTACCGTGCACGCCATTGCAGCAGGTCTCGCCCGCGGCATAAAGGTGCGGCATCGTCGTGGCGGCGTCGCGGTCGACCCACACGCCACCCATGAAGTAGTGCTGCGTGGGCACCACGGGAATGGGCTCGCACACGATGTCGCGGCCGTCCTCGAGGCAGCGCTCGCGGATGTTGGCGAAGTGCCCGCGGATGACCTCGGGCTCGACGGGGCCAAAGCTCAGCCACTCGTGAGGCACGCCCTCCTCGCGCATGCGCTTGGTGATGGCCGCAGCCACCACGTCGCGCGGCCGCAACTCGTCAGTGAAGCGACGGCAATCATGGTCGAGAAGGACAGCGCCCTCGCCGCGACAGCTTTCGGAGATGAGAAACGTGCGACCCGACCGCGGGCTGAACAGCCCCGTTGGGTGAATCTGCACGTAGTCGAGGTGCTCGAGGCGAACGCCATGCTTGCGGGCAATGTAGCAGGCATCGCCCGTGAGCTGCGGATAGTTGGTCGAGTGGTCGTACATGCCGCCAATGCCGCCCGTGGCCCACAGGGTATTGGCGGCGCGGATCTCGAACGCCTCGGACGCGGCCTCGAGCTCGTCTGCCGGTGTGGTCGAGGCGCCCTCGGGCAGGGCCACGGCGCGCACGCCCGCGCAGACCTGCTGGCCGTCGCGTTCCTCCACGATGATGTCGCTCATGGCAACGTGCTCGAGGATGCGCACGTTGGGCAGGCGGCGCACGGCGGCAAGCAGGGTCGTCGTGATCTCCTTGCCCGTGATGTCTGCGTGGAAGCAGATGCGCGGGCGGCTGTGGGCGCCCTCGCGGGTAAACGCAAGCTCGCCGGCCTCGTTGCGTTCGAGGTCGCAGCCCAGCGCCACGAGGTCGTCGATGACCGAGCGGCTCGAGCGAATCATGATGTCCACGCTCTCGCGACGGTTCTCGTAGTGGCCGGCGGCCATCGTATCGGCAAAGAAGGCCTCGTAGTCGCCCGCCTCGGGCAGCACGCAGATGCCGCCCTGGGCAAGCATCGAGTCGCACTCGTCGACATTGCCCTTCGACAGCATCACGACGCTCGTGCTGGTAGGCAGGTTGAGGGCCGCATAGAGGCCCGCCACGCCACAGCCGGCGATGACCACGTCGGCACTCATGTTCTCGTACTTCATGGCCATCCCCTACCTTGCCGCGTACTCGAGCATACGGTCGAGCGTGAGCTTGGCGCGCTCGGCGGCCTCGGGCGTCACGTCGATGCTGACCTCGCCCGAGCCCGTGGCGAGGCATCCCACGAGGCGACGCAGGTCAATCATGTCCATGTTCACGCAGGTGGGACGCGTGGCCGGGAAGTAGAAGCGCTTACCCGAGCCAGCCGTGCGGCGCTCGAGCTCAAAGAGCACGCCCGCGACCGTCACGATGATGAACTTGGATGCGTCGCTCTTCTCGGCATACGTGATGATGCCTGCGGTCGAGCCGATGTAGTCGGCCTCCTCGAGCACCTCGGCCTTGCATTCGGGGTGCGCGAGCACGAGCGCGCCCGGATGCTCAAGCTCGACGGTCTCGACCTGCTCGCGCGTGATCACGTGGTGGCGAGGGCAGTAGCCGGGATTGAGGATGACGTTCTTCTCGGGCACCTGCTCGGCCACGTAGCGGCCCAGGTTCTGGTCGGGGATGAACAGGACGTTGCTCTGCGGCAGCTCCGAGACGATCTTGACGGCGTTGGACGAGGTCACGCAGACGTCGCTCCAACTCTTGATCTCGACGGTGGAGTTCACGTAGCAGACAACCGCAAGGTCGTCGCCATACTGCTCGCGCGCGGCGTCGAGCGTCTCACGCTTGACCATGTGGGCCATGGGACAGTCGGCGGCAGGCTCGGGCAGCAGCACCGTCTTGTCGGGGTTAAGCAGCTTGGCGCTCTCGCCCATAAACTCGACGCCCGCGAGCACGATAGTCTTGTTGGGCAGCGTGCGGGCGAGCTTCGCGAGGTAGAACGAGTCGCCTACGTAGTCGGCAACCGCCTGGATCTCGGGCGCCACGTAGTAGTGCGCAAGAATCACAGCGTCGCGCTCAGCCTTAAGGCACTCGATGGCCTCCCTCAGCTCGGCGGGCACGAGCGCGGCACGCTCGGCCGCGGTGATGCACGAACCCACGCCCTCGCTCACGAGGCGGGCGAGCTCGTCGGCCTCGCGGACCTGGTCGGCAGCGGCATTGGCGCGCCCGGCTGACGCATTCACCACATCGCCGGCGACGTCTGCCTGCGCGGCGGTTTCGAAGTTGGCCATTGCGGCCCCTCTCGTCATGCGCGCGCCCGCCCCCGGGTGCGCGCCGCGATCATTCGAGGGGACAGTATGACACTTGCCAAGACACCTGACAAGACAGCTGTAAAGACAGGTGCCGACAAGGACGAGAAGAACAAATGCAGAGGCACGTCTACCGAAAGGACAAGCGAGGCAAAGCCGACTGCACGCAATTCGACAACGTGCATCCTCGCGGCGCCCGTAAGGCAAGCAGCTGCACCCAATTCGGCCTTGTGCATCCGTTCTGGCGCGTACAAGGACGACAGGTGCACTCAAACGGCCCTCGTGTATTCCCCGGCCGCCCAGGCACGGATGCACCAGCCCGTTATACGTGCATCGGCGCGGTCGCAGCACTCCACAGCAAATGCACCAGGCCGCTTTACGTGCACCGGCGGGGCCATCGCTCTCGGAAACGAATACATCAGGCCGGCAATTGCGCTTCGACGCGACCCTCGCTCCCGAACACGAATGCACTACGCCCCACTCCGTGCAGGCCCCTGCGCCTCGCGAACGACAGGCCACCACGCCTCGGGTTGCGCGGCAGGCAGACGCATGCCGCACATGTAGCACCAAGGCGCGCGATGCGGTCCCGGCCGCCAACTCAACAGCCTAGATCGTGACGCCGCTCGACCAGTCGCCGCCGGTCTTGGCCGCGCGGTTGCGCAGGTTCTGGATCGTGGCCTCCATGCCGTGGGGCGCGTAGCCGTCGTAGGTGCCCAGGTCCTGGGGGATGTAGGCCGCAAGGCTCATCTCGGCCGTCTGGTGCGGGTCTCGCGGTTCCTCTCCCGGCGTTGCGGCGTAGGCGCACACACGGGCGCCCTTGCCGCCCAGTTTGACCTCGTACTCGCTCGTGGGATCGTCGGGACGGTCCGCGCGGGCGTCGCGGCTAGTCCAGACAGGCTCGTAGCCGGCAATCGGCAGCTGCGTCAGGGCAAAGTCGAACAACGGCTGGCTATCCGTTCGCAGGCGCACCTGCCCGCCAGGCGCCAGCACGCGGCGGTAGTCCATGAGACGCTCGAAGTTAACCGTGCGCTTGCCCGAGTCCTTCTTGCGCGGAAACGGCGTGGGAAAGTTGAGGTAGATGCACGCGAGCTCACCCGGAGCAAACATCTCGGTGACGCGCATGGCGTTTCCCGGCACAAAGACCACGTTAGCAAGCCCGCTCTCGCAGCCCGCCTGCGCGGCATAGGCAATGCAGATGGGCTCGGAGTCCATGCCAATAAACAGCACGTCGGGCTCACGACGGGCGGCCTCGACCATAAAGCCACCGCGCCCGCATCCCAGGTCGAGACGAACCTCGCGGAAGGGCGCGGCACCGCTCTTGCGGCACGCGGCAGCCCACAGGCCGCGCCAGCCATACGGGTTGGGCTCGATGGCCGCGGCATAGCGCTCGAGGCGCTCCTCGAGCACGAAGTTCTTGGGCAGGCGAATGTGCAGACCGTGCATGGGCTCCCATATCTCTCGCGAGGCTTGCGCGGGCAGGCCGCCCGCGCCTCCAGCCGACGCGCCGGCGCAACGCCCGCGCCCAACCGGCGCGCAGACAGCCCACCAACGCATCCAATCAACGCGGGCAACACTGCCCGCGCGCTCAAACGCTCCCCATTATCAGGGCAAACGTGATCGAGCAGAGCCCGCGCGGGCAATACGCACAAAAAGAGGCCCGCCGCAGCTCACAGCTGCGACGGGCCAACCAGCTCGAAAGAGGACGCCTGCAGGTGCCGCAGCACACCCGCACACGCCCTCAGCCCGGCTACTTTGCCTCGTCCACGAAGTACTTGGCGATTGACTCGATGAGCCCCTCCTTGGTGACCTGCCTGAGCACCTCGGCAGCCCTCTGCTCGTCCATGAAGATGCCCATCAGGGACTGCAGAACCTGCACCTGTCCGCCATCGCGCAGGATGCCCAGGTTGATGACGATGCTGGCCTTGACCTCGTCGCCCAGCCCACCCATGGGCTGGAAGGCGATGGGCTCGCTCGGCCTCACCACGGCGATGTAGGGCTTGGCGATGTGCACCGGATCGGTGTGCGGAATCGCGATCTGGGCCGCCTCGCAGGCAAGGCCCGTGGGATAGTTGCGCTCGCGCTCGGAGATGGCCTCCTTCCACGTGCCGCGAATATAGCCCATGGGGGCAAGACGTGCCTCGAGCTTGTCGAACAGCTCAAACGCATCCTTT
Organism: uncultured Coriobacteriaceae bacterium; assembly: GCA_900543875.1. Classification (GTDB taxonomy): domain Bacteria; phylum Actinomycetota; class Coriobacteriia; order Coriobacteriales; family Atopobiaceae; genus Parolsenella. Next base: position 17,721 of record UQSV01000023.1, read on the forward strand.
GCCTCTATGTCAAAGAACACAAGATCGGGGTTGAACAGTTGCGCATCAACGGCCGCCATTGACGCTCCTTTCTTTCGCTGTGTCGGCGTTTGGCGACCACGCGGGTCGACAAACGCGGGCATAGCGCACGCATACCATGCCGGGCGCCCTCGCAAACGGAGTCTCGGAGAAGAGAAGGAAAGCGAGACCCCGTTCGCGAGGGCGCCGGAAGGCGCACCCTACCTGCCGTCTTCCTGAGCCCAGCGCTCACGCGACCTCACACGCAGGCCGTCCGGGTCGAGACGAGCCTCGGTGTCGAGGAGGAAGCGGTACAGGGAAGCGGCATCGTCGCCGTCCGCGTCGCGCAAATCGGAACAGGGCAAGAAGAAGCGGCCACCCGTGAGGCCACCGCCATTGATGCGCGCGTAGGCGCGCATCCCCTGGCTCTCGCGCACGGCGAGGCTGCGGATGGCGGGGATGGGATACTCGTCGACGTGGCCAAAGGACTCGAACGCAACGTAGTACTTGCCCAGCGTCACGCGGCGCGGATAGGCGTGCGCCACCCAGGCGTTGAACATCGAGTAGACGGCCACCACAAAGAGAGCGCCCGTGAGAAGACGCAGCACGCCCGCCCAGAAGAGCAGCGCGCACGCGACGCATGCCACCACAGACACATAGGTGGGCAGCAGCACGTCAATGGCGTAGCGACGCCCATCGTAGGTGTAGGTGACGTCCTCGTCCGTGCGAACGACCTGACCAAACGAGCTTGTGGACATGCTTCCTCCAAGAGACGGCGGACGCGAGCGCATCATGCGAGCGCGTAACAAAAGGGCGCGAGGCGAACAGGCCCCGCAGGGAACCCGCCGCCAGGCCAGGGGACGTTGGCCTGGCGGCGGGCAGAAGGGGGAACGAGACGAGGCGCTAGGCCTGCTCGGAGGTGCCGGCGTGGAGCTCGGCGGCCTCCTTCATGATGCGCTGACGGTTCCACAGGCCCATGGCAACGGCCACGACGCCGGTGACGACAACGCCCACGATCGGGTTGATGCTGCTGAGCAGCACGAAGACGCCAGACAGGGGGCTGCCGCCGTCGGACAGGACGGTCACGAGCGAGGAGCCGGCCACGCCGGTGTCGCCCACGGCACCCGCGATGTCAAAGCCAGCCTGCATGGCCGACTGCGTGATGAGCGGGGCAAGGGCCGTCGAGATGAGCAGCAGGCCCACGACGGAGACGAGGCCCACGATGAGACCACGGAAGCCGTTGCCCTTGCAGATGGGCACGGCCACGGCCAGCATGTAGGTGCCGGCGGTGAGGTCGACAAACGGCAGCGTCTGGTTGCCAAGCGGCTGCAGGATCAGGGCAAAGGCGACCATCAGCGGAATGAGGATCAGGGCCAGGGACAGCGTGGCGGGGTAGCCCACGGCAATGGCGGAGTCGAGGCCGATGTAGATGTTGCCGCGGTTCTTGACGCGCGTCTGGATGAAGTTCGAGGCGGCGTCGGAGATGGGCATGAGGCCCTCCATGAGCAGGGAGGCCATGCGCGGGATGAGCACGAGCACGGCGCCCAGGGACACGCCCAGGGTCAGGACCTGCGTGATGGACCCGGCGACGTCGGAGCCGTCGAAGTAGGCGACGAAGCCGATGATGATGCCGATGATCGTGCCGATGAAGAGGGGCTCGCCAAAGACGCCGAACTTCTTCTGCATCTTCTCGATGTCGATGTCGATGTCACGAACGCCCGGGATGCGGTCGAGCACCCAGTTGATGGCCCAGGCAACCGGCGCGTAGGCCAGGCTGAAGCCCTGCGAAATCGAGACGCCCGGCATGTTCAGCGCCTTCTGGACGTCCTTGGCCGTGGCGTCGGCGAGAACGAGCAGGATGATCTCGTCGATGATCGCGGCGGCAAAACCCAGCGTGAGGTTGCCGGTAACGTTGGCCACGAGCGAGCCCACGAAGGCGAAGTGCCAGTAGTTCCAGATGTCGACGTTCACGGTCTGCGTGAAGTTGATGAGGACGAGCAGGATGTTGACCACGAGGCCAAGCGGGATGATGACCAGGCCAACCGCCGTGCCCAGGGCGATGGCGGCACCAGCGGGCCAGCCCACGTCCATCACGGAAAGCTGCAGGCCAAAGCGTTTGATCATCTCCTGGACCGCCGGGCCGAGCGAGGACCCGAACAGCTGGTTGATGACAAGGTTCAGGCCAATGAAGCCCACGCCGACCAACAGGCCGGCCTTGAGGCTCTTGCCGAACCCGGCTCCCAGCGCGCAACCGATGATCGTGATGACGATGGGCATCATCACCGACACACCGAGGCTCTGGAGGAAGCCAAAGAACGAGACGATGGCGTCCATACTTCTCCTTTGCTTCTGCGGGAAAGCCCGCAAGCTTAAGCCACCCGCGGGTGGCACCTACGGCCGATTTGGCACAGCGCTCCCCTATGCCGCCATGCCGCGGCCACACTCCGGCCGCCCGAGACGGCCCGATTGCCAAGTTGTTTGGACTGGCTAGGCCTGCTTGCAGACCTCAAGGATCTGCTGCTCGGCCGCGGCCTTGCCAATGGTGGTGAGGAACGGCACGCCGTTCACGTACGGGCAGGCGATGCCGGCGGGAGCCGCGGTGGTGGCAACCAGCAGCACGGCATCCTGGCACTGGCTGGGGGCCTCGGCGATGGAGCACTTCACGAGCTCGAACTTGCCGCCCATGCCATTGGACTCGAGCAGGTCCTTGACCTTGCCCTCGACCGCAGTTGAGGTGGCAATGCCCGAGCCGCAGGCCACAACGATCTTCTTCATGATTACTACCTTCCTTTCGCTGCGATGCGCCTTGGCTAAACGTTTGGGCGCGTCAACTCATGGAAGGATTTAAACACATTGTTTAAATAGGTCAATAGTGTTTAAGGCGAAATGTTTAATTTGTTTAGCTGAATGGTAGTTTTACAGCCGTTTTAACTACTAAACACCCTTGCAAAGTGTTTAGTTAAATAGATAATCTAAACAGGAGAGCAAGCCAGGGGCCCGCGAGGCCGCTGGTATACTCGGCATCAATAGGCTTACTACTTGTAAACGAACAACAGGTGAGAGGACATGGGCAAAGTCAGCATCCGAGAGATCGCGCGCCGCACGGGCTACTCCCCCGCCACGGTCTCCAACGCACTCAACGGCAAGCAGACGGTCAGCAGTCGCACGGCCGGCATCGTGCTTGCGGAGGCAGAGCGCCTGGGCTACAGGCGCGAGGGAAAGCTCGACCACGTCCAGTTTGTCATAGCGCGCACCACGGGCCGCATCGTGGACGAGCAGCCCTTCAACCTCGCGGTCATCACGGGCGTGGAGGCAGAGGCGCGCAGGCACAACCTCACGACCTCCCTCACCACGCTCGACCTCTCGGACCACAAGGAGGCGCGCAAGCGCATCGCCGAGCTTTGCAGCGACCCCACGGGCGGCGTGGCGCTGCTTGCCACCGAGATGACCAACGATGACGACTACGCGCTGTTCGAGGACTCCAAGTCTCCCCTCGTGATGGTTGACGGCTGGAGCGACAAGCTCCCGTTCGATGCCGTGACCATAGCCAACGAGAGCGCCGCCTACCGCGCCACCGCCTTCTTGGCCGAGTGCGGCCACGAGAAGATCGGCTACCTCTCCGGAGACTTCAGGATCCGCAACTACCCTCTGCGCGAGCAGGGCTACCGCCACGTCCTGGACGACGTGACGATTGAGTACGATCCAAGGTTCCGCCTGCTCGTGGGAACCACCTATGAGACGGCACAGGCCGACATCTGCGCCTGGCTCGACACCGACCCCGAGCTGCCCACGGCCTTCTTTGCCGACAACGACGTCGTGGCCGTAGCGGCCATCCGTGCCCTCACCTCGCGAGGCATCTCAGTGCCCGACGACGTTTCGATCATGGGCTTCGACGACATCGACATGGCGCGCGCCACGACCCCGGCCCTCACGACCGTCCACGTGCCCCGCCAGGGCATGGGCGAGCTCGCCGTTCGCAACCTACTCGAACAGGCCATGAACCCGCGCCACGTGCCAAGCGTGACGCAGGTGCACACGATGCTCGTAGAGCGCGAGAGCGTGCGGCACCTGATGTAGGCCCCGCACGTCTCGGCACAAAAGCGCCGCAGCAAAGCGATACGCGCGACACCGCAACAAGAACGCCCGCCTGCCTCGACCATCCCGAGGCAGGCGGGCGCAACTGGGATACGCACAAAAAGAGGCCCGCCGCAGCGCGTGGCTGCGGCGGGCCTGATGCCGCACGTGGGAGCGTCGAGCGCAGAGCCCAACGCTCGACCGTACGGCTGGATGAGGGACCCAAGCTAGGGAGCTCCCCCCTGAGCTCCCTAGCCGGAATGCGTCCCGGGGAAACGCTTACTTACTCGTTGTCGCCAGCGGTCATCTGGGTAGCGGAGAGCTCACCCTCGGAGGCAGCGGCAGCGTCGGGCCAGACCCAGCTGGTGAAGGCGGGGTGATCGTAGCCCTCGTCGACGGCGAACTGGAAGGCCTCCTCGCGGAAGTTCTCCCACTCCTCGATCTTGGCGGCGAACTTCTCGGCGTCGATCATGCGCAGGGCGTCAGCAGCGAGGGCCCAGCGGTCCATGTTGTTGAGGCGCAGCATGTCGAACGGCGTGGTCGTGGAGCCCTTCTCCTCGTAGCCGTGGACGTTCCAGGAGTCGTGGCCCGGACGGTCCCACACGAGGCGACGGATGGTGCCGGCGTAGGCGTGGAAGGCAAAGAGGACGGGCTTCTCGCCGTTGCCAAAGAGCTCGGCGAACTTCTCGTCGGAGATGGCTTGGTCGTTCTCGGAGACGTTCTGGATCTTCAGAAGGTCAACGACGTTGACGAACTTGGCCTTGACGCCCTCGCCCTTGAGCATGTCGAGGGCAGCGAGGGCCTCGAGGGCCGGCACGTCGCCGCAGGTGCCCAGCACGATGTCGGCGTCAGCGAGCGTCTCTGCGCTGCTGGCCCACTTCCACTCGGCAACGCCCTCGGCCAGCTCGGCCTTGGCCTCGTCGACGGTCAGGAAGGTCGGGGCGGGCTGCTTGCCGCAGAAAATGGCGTTCACGCAGTTCGCGGACTGGTAGCAGCGCTCGGCCACGGCGAGGGCCATGTTGGCATCGCAGGGGTAGTAGGCGTTGACGACGTGCGTGTCGTTGGCCTTGTTGAGCAGCAGGTCGACGAAGCCGGGGTCCTGGTGGGAGAAGCCGTTGTGGTCCTGACGCCAGACGTGGCTGGAGAGCAGGATGTTGAGGCCGGCGATGGGCTTGCGCCAGGGGATCTCGCGGACGGTGGCCTCGAGCCACTTGCAGTGCTGGTTGATCATCGAGTCGACGACGTGGATGAAGGACTCGTAGGAGCTCCACACGCCGTGACGGCCGGTGAGCACGTAGGCCTCGAGGAAGCCCTCGCACTGGTGCTCGGAGAGCTGCTCGACGACCTTGCCGGACGGGGCAAGGAGCTCGTCGTTGTCAGCGTCGGCGTAGAAGCCACCCTCCCACTGCTTCTGGGTGTACTTGTAGGCGTCCTGGAGACGGTTGGAAGCGGTCTCGTCCGGGCCAAAGATGCGGAAGTTCTCCATGTTGTTGTGGAGGACGTCGGCGGTGTAGGCACCGAAGACGCGAGCGGCCTCGGTGGCGCCCCAGCCGTGGCCCTTCTCGGCAACCGGCACCTCGTGGGCGTGGATGTCGGGGAGGACGAGGTCCTCGCGGACCAGGCCACCGTTGGCGTTGGGGTTGGCGCCGATGCGCAGGTCGCCCTTGGGCATGAAGGCGGTCACCTCGGGACGGATGGCGCCCTTCTCGTCGAAGAGCTCCTCGGGGTTGTAGGACTTGAGCCAGCCGCGAAGCACGCGGAAGTGCTCGTGGGTGTCCTTGGCGGAAGCCAGCGGCACCTGGTGGGCACGCCAGGAGCCCTCGGTCTTCTTGCCGTCGATGTGCTTGGGGCACGTCCAGCCCTTGGGGGTGCGGAAGACGATCATCGGGTAGACGGGGCGGGTCTCGTCGCCAGCCTCGGCAGCGGCCTTGATGTCGCAGATGTCGTCGAAGACCTCCTCGAGCAGCGCGGCGAAGCGAGCGTGGATGGAGGCGTGGGACTCGTTGTCGAAGCCGGCAACGAAGAAGTGCGGATCATAACCCATGCCCTCGAAGAACTCGGTGAGCTCGTCGTCGGAGATGCGGGAGAGGATGGTGGGGTTGGCGATCTTGTAGCCGTTGAGGTGCAGGATCGGCAGCACGATGCCGTCGGTCTTGGGGTTCACGAGCTTGTTGGACTGCCAAGAGGTGGCCAGCGGGCCGGTCTCGGACTCACCGTCGCCCACGACGGCGACAGCGAGCAGGCTCGGGTTGTCCATGACGGCGCCATAGGCGTGGGACAGCGTGTAGCCGAGCTCGCCGCCCTCGTGGATGGAGCCGGGGGTCTCGGGGGCGTAGTGGGAGGGGATGCCACCGGGGTAGGAGAACTGGCGGAAGAACTTCTGCAGGCCAGCCTCGTCGTTGGTGATGTCCGGACGGATGTCGTAGTAGGTGCCGTCGAGCAGCGACTGGGCGGTGCCGGCGGGGCCACCGTGACCAGGGCCCATCAGGAAGACGGCGTTCTGCTGGTGGTCGGCGATGAGGCGGTTGACGTGACCAAAGAGGAAGATCACGCCGGGCGTGGTGCCCCAGTGGCCAACGAGGCGGTGCTTGACGTCGGGACGGCCGAAGTCGCGGGTCTCGCCGGTCTTCTCATCGGTCCAGTCGGAGCGCATGAGGGGGTTGGAGCGCAGGTAGATCTGGCCGACGGACAGGTAGTTCGCCGCGCGCCAGTACTTCTCGACACCCTCGAGCTCCTGCTCGGAAACGGGGCCGTCAAGCTTCTGCCAGGGGGTGCCGATGACGGGATGTGCCATGTGCCTCTCCTCTTCCTGCACGGCATCTCAGCCGTACGTCGTTATGCCCTTGCGGGCACCAAGCGCGAGCCGTTGCTTGGGGGTTGGCTCGTGCCCTTTTTGACTGACCGAGACGGAGTATAGATAGGTAAATCGTTTTACCTCGTCGTAAACGCAAAGCGCTTACAATCCTTCTAAGCGTTTAACTCCGTGAGCGGTAGCAAATTGGCCGTGAACGGTAGGTAAATTTGACGAAACATAACCGAAATGTTTCGCAGGAATGGTCAAGTTGGTGCGTGGCCGAGAAGGGCACGCGGACGCCATCACACTTGCTACAAATAAGACCTATATGTCTGGTTGGGACGGCTTGGCGAGGCGGGCGCTGGGGAGCCCGCCGACGCGGCCCTACCCCTCGAGCGTGCGCACGCTGTCCTTAATCACGAGCTTGGGGTCGAGCACGATCTGCTCGGGCTCGCCCAGCCTGCCAGCCTCATGCTCATCGATGCGGCGGAACAGCAGGTCGAGCGCCGCACGCGACAGCTCGGGCACGTTCTGCTCGATTGAGGTGAGCGCCGGCTCAAACAGGACGTCGGCCGCGGAGTTGTCGTAGCTCACCACCGAGTAGTCGCGCGGCACGCGCAGGCCCTTGCTGTAGAGGCGCTTGAGCAGGCCCAGCGCGATGTTGTCCGAGCTCGCGAACACGGCCGTTGCATCGGTGTCGGCCAGGCTCGCCGCCGCGTCGAACGCACTCGCGATGTAGTAGTCGCTGCCCAGCACGTAGTCTGCCTGCACGCGGATGCCTGCCTCGCCCAGCGCGCGGGTATAGCCGTCGAGGCGCTCGCGGCCCGTGTTCGAGCGGGCGTTGACGATGCAGGCGATGCGGCGGTGCCCGTGCTCGATGAGATGGCGCGTGGCCAGGTAGCCGCCTAGCTCGTTGTTGAAGCGCACCTTGTCGCAGGCCAGGCTGTCGATGAAGCGGTCGACCATGATGTAGGGCGTGGGCAGGGTCGAGAGGTTGGCGATAAGCTGCTCGTCGATGGCAAACTCGTTCGAGACGACGATGAGCAGGCCGTCCACGCCACGGTTCACGAGCAGGCGCACGAGCTTGGCGTCGTTCTGCGGGTTGTCATCGGAGTTTGTGATGATGAGGGCATAGCCCTTGGCGCGGCACATGAGCTCGAGGTTCTTGGCGAGCGAGGCAAAGAAGCGGCTCTCGATGTTGGGGATGATGAGGCCGATGGTGCTCGTGTGCTGCATCACGAGGCTGCGGGCGATCTGGTTGGGCACGTAGCCAAAGCGGCGCGCCGTCTCGAGGATGCGCCGGCGGCTCTCCCGCGAGACCTTGCAGGGGCGGTCGTTGAGCACGAGCGACACGGAGGTGGGCGAAAGCCCCACCTCGTTGGCGATATCCTTGAGCGTCACCTTTGCCATGTCGCCTCCATTCCGCGCGCGCACCTGCCGCTATCGTACCCCGAGCAGCCTTTGGCCGAGAGTGGCAGCGATTGAGCTGCGCGGCCCGGCACCGCTCCACTAACCTAAAAAGACGTACCTAGTTCGAGACGACCCACGAGGAGGACGCCATGTTCTGCACCAAGTGCGGGGCCCAGCTTCCCGATGACGCACGGTTCTGCTCAAAGTGCGGCGCCCCGGTTGCCACCACTCCC
>UQSV01000024.1 GCA_900543875.1 uncultured Coriobacteriaceae bacterium
GGTCCCCAGGTGGGCATGATCCAGAACGCCATGACCGAGCTGACCCGCTCCAACCCCGAGAAGTACATCCCCTGCCCCCTGTCCGTGTGCGTGGCCATGAGCCAGGGCTACATCGGCTACGATCTGCAGAACGCCCTCCGGGAGGAGCTGCTGGACCGGGGCATCCGCAAGGGCGTGGCCACCGTGCTCACCCAGGTGGAGGTGGACCCCGCCGACCCGGCCTTCGCCCACCCCACCAAGCCCATCGGCTCCTTCATGTCGAAGGAGGAGGCCGAGCAGCTCAAGGAGAGCCGCAACTACGACTTCGTCGAGGACTCCGGCCGTGGCTACCGCCGCGTCGTCGCCAGCCCCAAGCCCAAGCGCATCGTCGAGCTCGACACGATCTCCTCGCTCGTTGCTGCTGACCACGTGGTCATCGCCTGCGGTGGTGGCGGCATCCCCGTCGAGCCCACGGGTAACCACCACCTCAAGGGCGCCGCTGCGGTCATCGACAAGGACTTCGCCGCCGAGCTGCTCGCCGAGTCGCTCGACGCCGACTACCTCGTGATCCTCACGGCCGTCGAGAAGGTCGCCGTTCGCTTTGGCAAGCCCGACGAGGAGTGGCTCGACGCCCTCACGCCCGAGCGTGCCCGCGAGCTCGCCGACGCCGGCGAGTTTGGCAAGGGCTCCATGGAGCCGAAGGTGCTCGCGTGCGCCAAGTTCGCCGAGAGCAAGCCTGGCCGCTCCGCCCTCATCACGCTGCTCGAGAAGGCGCGTGACGGCATCGACGGCAAGACCGGCACCACGGTTCGCGCCAACTAGTAGATCTTCCTGCCCCACCCGCGCGATGAAGGGAAGCGCGCGGGTGGGGTGGCTTCTTTGGACGACGGGGCAATGGGACAATACCTGCCTGAGCAACTGTCCCAGCCATTGGCTCGTCGTACGAAGAAGTGGGATTTTGGGCGGGCGTCTCGCGCCCGCGGGGACGTGTTCTTGGGGATAATGGACGCATGAGGCCAAGTGTAAAGACATACCTGGTAGACGATGAGGGCGAGCGAGTCTTTGGACCCGGCCCCGCTGAGCTCCTGCGTCGCATTCGCGAGTACGGGAGCCTGCGCGCCGCCGCCATCTCGATGGGGATGGCCTACACGAAGGCGCTCGCGCTCGTCCACAAGGCCGAGAGCGGCCTGGGCTCGCCCCTCACCACCCGCGTGATTGGCGGCTCGGGCGGTGGCGGCTCCACGCCCACGCCCGAGGCCGACGAGCTGCTTGCCTGCTACGAGCGCTGGACCGCCGCCTGCGAGATGGCGACAGACGCCCAGTACGCCTCCGCCTTTGCGCCGGGCGTCGCCGCGAGCACGCATGCCGCCCAGGACGCCAGTGCCCGCCTCGTGGGCGTCGCCGTGCTGGGTGCGGGCCATGCCCGTCGCTTTGGCGCCAACAAGCTCGTAGAGCCCCTCATGGGCGAGCCCGTCATCGAGCGCGCCCTGGGCTGCGTGCCGCCCGGCCTTCCCATGGTCGTGGCGAGCGGCACCCCCGAGGTCGATGCCATCTGCGACAAGCGCGGCATCGAGCATGTGCGCCCCTCGGGCGAGCTCGAGCAGAGCGATTCCATGCGCGCCGCCGTGGCCTATGCCAAGAGCCAGGGCTGGGTGGCCTGCGTTTTCGTGCCGGGCGACCAGCCGCTCATCGAGCAGGGGAGCCTGCGCACGATGCTCACCGTGAGCGCCGCCAACCCCGACGCCTGCGTGCGCCTTGGCTGGCGCGGCCGCCCCGGCTCACCGGCGCTGTTCCCCGCGAGCCTGTTCGAGGCGCTTCTCGGCGTGGAGGGCGACACGGGTGGCTCGAGCGTGCTTGGCGCCGATGACGTGCGCGTGCTGAGCGTCGAGGCCTCCTGGCCGTGGGAGCTTTGGGATATCGACACGCCCGACGAGCTTGGGCGCTGCCGCGAGATTATCGAGAGTGGTCTTGCTCGTGGAGGGAGTAACTAGCATGGTCATCATCCAGGGTGGAACGCTTGTGTGCCCCGACGGCCTGCGCCGTGGTGACGTGGCGCTCGAGGGCGACAAGATCGCCCGCATCGCGGCCCACATCGAGCCCGCCGACGGCGACGAGGTGCACGACGCGACGGGTTGCTGGGTGTTCCCCGGCTTTATCGACGGCCACACCCACATGCAGTGCTGGACCGGCATCGACTGGACGGCCGACAGCTTCGAGACGGGCACGCGCGCCGCTGCCTGCGGCGGAACCACGACGATCGTGGACTACGCCACGGCCGACCGTGGCGTCACCATGCCCGATGCCCTTGACGAGTGGCACAAGCGCGCCGACGGCACCTGCACGGCCAACTACGCCTTCCACATGGCCCTGGCCGAGTGGAACGACGAGAACCGCGCCGACCTCGCCGTGATGCGCGAGCGTGGCGTCTGCTCGTTCAAGACCTACTTCGCCTACGACCACCTGCGCCTCGACGATGCCGAGACGCTCGAGGTGCTCGAGGCCCTGAAGCCGCTCGGCGGCACCCTGTGCGTGCACTGCGAGAACGGCACGCTCGTAGACGCCCTTCAGAAGCGCGTCTACGAGAGCGGCATCCACGGCCCCGAGGGACACCCCCTGAGCCGCCCGGACGTCTGCGAGGCCGAGGCCATCAGCCGCCTGCTCTACCTCGCCCACCTCGCCGGCGACGCCCGCGTGAACGTCGTACACCTCTCGACCAAGCTGGGGCTCGAGGCCATCCGCGCCGCCAAGGCCCGCGGCCAGAAGAACATCTTCGTCGAGACCTGCCCGCAGTACCTGCTGCTCGACGACACCTGCTTCCTCAAGGACGGCGAGGACGGCCTGGAGGGCCTCGAGTTCGTCATGAGCCCGCCGCCCCGCAAGCCGGCCGACCGCAGTGCCCTGCGCGAGGCGCTCGTGAACGGCGAGATCGACACCATTGCCACCGACCACTGCAGCTTCAACCTGCACGGCCAGAAGGACCGCGGCGCCGACGACTTCCGCGCCGTGCCCAACGGCGGCGCCGGCGTGGAGCACCGCCCCGCGCTCATCGCCACCACGTTCGCCGGCGAGCTTGGCCCCACCGACCTGTGCCGGCTCATGAGCGAGAACCCTGCCAAGGTCTTTGGCATGTTCCCACGTAAGGGCTGCCTCGCCGGGGGCTCCGACGCCGACATCTGCGTCTGGGACCCGAGCGTCGAGTGGACGATCAGCGCCGCCACACAGCACCAGAACGTCGACCACACGCCGTTCGAGGGCTTCGAGTGCCGTGGCCGCGCCCGTCTCACGTTCGTGAACGGCGTCCTCGCCGCGCGCGACGGCGAGCCCACGGGCGTCAAGCCCGGCCGCTACGTGAGCCGCTAGGGTCAACACCGCGTTGCGCATCCCGCACGTGCGCGAGCGGCCTGGCCGCGCGCACGCCCACTATCATTTGGTACCATGCCCCGCGAGGGGCAAGACATATGCCGCCACCAGCGGCATCGACTAGAAGGAGATTCTCATGGCTATCGAGGCTATCGTCACCGACAAGGCTCCCGCCGCCGTTGGTCCCTACTCCGCCGCCACCAAGGCCGGCAACTGCATCCACGTCTCCGGCCAGCTGCCGGTCGACCCCGCCACCGGCGAGTTCGCCGGCGAGGACATCGCCTCCCAGACCCGTCAGAGCCTGACCAACGTCAAGAACGTCCTCGAGGCTGCCGGCGCCACCATGGCCGACGTTGCCGAGACGACCGTCCTGCTCGACTCCATCGCCGACTTCGGCGCCATGAACGAGGTCTACGCCGAGTTCTTCGCCGCCCCGTACCCGGCCCGCGCCGCCTTCGAGGTCGCCGCGCTGCCCAAGGGCGCCAAGGTCGAGATCAAGGCCGTGGCCTACCTGTAAGCTCGTCTCATGAGCCTTGTGCGGGCGTAGCTGCCCGCTCGCAAGCTCCTCGCGACCGCCTGCGGCTCCGCGAGGGGCTTTTCTTGTCCGCCGGTACCGCTCGCGGCTAATTTGCGTTTCTCGTGGGTAAGGAGCGTGGGCTGGGGTAGACTATTCCTCGTGACTTTAGGGTCACTTTTTGTTCAGCGCGCAAGCGCATTTGTTGCCCCCGGAGGGGCAAACGAAAGAAAGGCACGTCATGGCTCAGGGTACTGTTAAGTGGTTCAATCCGGACAAGGGCTACGGCTTCATCTCTCGCGAGGACGGCGACGACCTGTTCGTCCACTACTCCGAGATTCAGATGGACGGCTTCAAGACTCTTGACGAGGGCCAGGCTGTCGAGTTTGACATCACCACCGGTCAGAACGGCAAGCTCCAGGCTTCCAACGTCCGTAAGCTCGCCTAAGTTCGACTTACATACGCTTGGGAAGGGGTGCCTCTTTGAGGCGCCCCTTTTTTATTATTGCCGCCACGCAGCAGCGGGTGTCGAGCGGCTGGGCATGCTTGCATCGATCGAGGCACCCGCAGGGGCATGCGTTTCATCGATCGAGACGCCCGTAGGGGCATGCGTTTCATCAAGTAGGGCGCCCGCAACTGGTTGGTCACGGACGCCCTGCGCTGCGTTGCGTGTGGTTCTTGCCTTTCCCTGTTCATCCAAAATACGCATCCACAGAGCTCAGGCGCGTAATGTGGACGAACCGATGGTACAGCCGGTGCTCTATGCTTCGCTTGGTTGAGAGGGGGCTACTGCACCGTCTTGGCAAACTCGAGGTATTGCACGTGGGCGTGCTGTCGCCATGCCTCGAGAGCGCGCTCGGCGGCGTACTCGGCTTCGGCATTCTGGGCCGGCTCGTCGGTGGAGTTGCCGCTCGTGGTGTGCCAGAAGCCCTCGCCGTCCTGGTAGGCAAAGAGGTTGATGCCCGGCATGGACAGGCGCGCGCCCAGCGCGGCCTTCTGGTAGCTCGTGAGCGGCGCCCCGATGGCATCGAGCGCAAGCGCGCTCAGGGTGCTCGTCGAGGTCTGCTCCCAGCGCATCTCGCCCGTGGCGGCAACGTCGTAGTTGGCCCAGACGAGGTAGTTGGTCTGGTAGGCACGCGCCGAGTGCGCGGTCTGGCCCGCATCGCCATAGAGCGCGTCGTCGAGCGCCATGCCAAAGTTGGGCTGGTGGTCGCCAAAGAAGACGAGCATGACGGGGCGGTCAAGGCCGCGCAGCTGCTCGATGAACCACTGCAGGTCCTGGTCGGAGGCCTGGATGCACGAGAGGTATTCGTTGAGCTGGTCGTTGCCGGCCTGGTCCCAGTAGGGCGCGTTGTAGGTCGTGAGGCGGTCCTCGGGGATGTTGTACTGGTTGTACGAGCTGTGGTTCTGCATCGTCACATCGAGGACGAACTGCGGCGTGTCGCTGCTCGCGAGCTGGTCGAGCACCTTCTGGTAGGTGGCGGCGTCGGTCACGCCGCTGTGGAAGACGGGGGCGTCCTCGAAGGCCGAGATGTCGTAGAAACGGTTGAAACCCATCTGCTCGTAGACGCTCTCGCGGTTCCAGTTGGTTGAGAGGTTGGGGTGGATCGCCGTGGTGTCGTAGCCCATCTCGGCAAACTGACGGGCGAGGTTGGGCGTGTCGTCAAAGTCGTAGAGCGTGTAGGGGTAGAGGCCCATGCCAATGTAGGAGAGGCTGCTGCCCGTGAGCGTCTCGAACTCGGAGTTGCAGGTGCCGCCGCCGTAGGCAGACACCGTGAGGTTGCCGCGCACGAGGGCGTCGTCGATGCTCTTGAAGTAGGTGGGTCCCTCGTAGCCCACGCCCAGGTCACCGTAGATCGAGGAGAGGTCTGCGAACGTCTCGTTCATCACGAAGACGACACTGGGATGGGTGGCGCCGAACTGGTCGGCGCGTGCCTGGGCCGCGTTGGGATCGGTTGCGCTATCGTAGTCCTGGGCCAGCGCGGCCTCGGTGCCCGCGGCCTCCTCATCGGTGTAGCCCTCGGGCACGGAGATCTCCATGTCCTTGGCCATCGTCATGAAGGCGGGCAGCATGCCGTACTGGTAGTAGCTGTTCGAGGGCCACCAGTAGTCGATCTGGATTTCGTAGTCGTTGTGCAGGTCGAGCGCGTTGTAGCCGTTGGTGGCGCAGACGCAGGCCAAGAGCGCCACCAAGGCGGTTACTGCGGCGCGGCCCCAGACGCGGCCGATGGGACGCCCGGCCGGGCGCATGAGCACGCAGGCGTCGAGCGAGGCCACGACCAGCAGGATGCCCTGTGCGATGAGGGGCGTTACCTCGTAGGTGAAGCCGTCGGCCACCGCGGCGGCCGTCCCCAGGGCGAGAAGGTCCGAGGGCAGGATGGCCGTGCCCTTGAGGGTGAGCAGGAACCCCTGGGCGATGCCGAGGGCGGAGAGGCTCGCCGCGCAGACGGCCACGAGCCATCCGCGGCGCTGGCCCACGAGCCACGCGCAGACCACGACGGCGGTGACGCAGCCGCGCTCGAGGGCGAGCAGGCCCGCGTCGACGTCGGCGAGGCTCGTGTTCCACGGCACCTCGAGCGCCGTGCAGGTGGCCGCCACCACGAAGGCGAGCAGCGCCCAGTCGCGCAGCAGCGGCAGCACGCGGCCGGTCACCATCTTGATGTGGCTCTCGGAGTCCGCGAGGCGGTCGAGCGGGCGCAGCAGCGGCTCGCGCAGCAGGGAGAGGGCGACGCCGAGCACGCAGAGCAGCTGGATGAGGGCAAACGTGTCCTCGCCCATGACCACGGTGCCCGCGCCCACCAGGTTGGCGAGCGCGATGGCGAGGACGACGAACGGCACGCACCAGACGATGCTTGCCGGCCGCAGGTTGCGACGGATGAAGGTTGCGATGTCTTGCGTGTTCACGGTACCTCTTGCGATAGCTTGCATAACAAAACTCTAATCTTACAGCAACTTATAGCTGGGTTGTTGCCCTAGCGCTCCGTAAGCGCGCCCGCGCCATAGCCGGCGTTGCGCACGACGCGCTGCAGCTCCTCGGCCGAGGCGGGCTCCTTGGTGCGCACGTGGGCGACGCCCGCCGCGAGGTCGACGGTAGCCATCGTGCCCGTGCGCTCGTTGAAGGCATTGGCGATGCGCTTGGCGCAGTTCTCGCAGCTCATGCCCGTGACGGTGACGTCGTAGGCGTGGGCGTAGTGCGAGGCGTCGCGGTCCTTGGGCCCGTGGCTGCTCACGACGTCGGCGCCGCCGCAGCAGTCTCCCTTGCCGCCTCGGGCGACGTAGCCGCGAACGATGACGACGCAGGCCACGACGATGACCGCGACGATGATAACGTTGATGAGCATGGCTCCTCCTCTGGGCGCTTGCCGCGCGCCACTGCAAATGTTTAATTTGGCTTACTTATTGTAGCCGCAACCGCGTGACGGGGGCTTGGACGCGGGTTTGGGCGGGCCTTCTGAGGGGGCTAGATGCCTGGCATGGCGTGAGGCTGGCCGGACTGTCGGGATGACGCAAGCGCGTCGGTATACGCGTGCCCGTCTCGTCGCTGGGCGCCGCTCGCATAGGTAAAGCCCCTTCTGGCAGAACGGCTACTTTCAGGTTTAATTCAATCTGCTACCGTGGAGTCTCAAGGGGAGGGCGGAAGGGCCTTCCCGCTCATGTTCAAAGGAGCAGCATGAACACCAACGCCCTCATTCGCCGCGCCGGCGCGCTTGTCGCAACGCTCGCCCTGGCTCTCACGAGCACGCTGGGCCTTTCGGCCTGCGGTGGCCCCAAGCCCGAGGAAGTCATCAAGCAGCAGGTCAAGCTTGAGCTCGACACGATCAAGCAGGCCGATGCCGACACGATCAAGTCTGTCCTGGGCGAGGACGAGTGGAACAGCCTCTCCAGCAGCGGCATGGACGTCGAACAGTTCTACAACGGCTGCGTGAAGCACTTCTCCTACGAGGACCCCACGGTCAAGGTCGACGGTGACAACGCCACCGTCACGATTCCGGTCACCAACGTCGACATCGCCCAGGTCTTCGAGACCTGGACCGCCGACGCCCTCAACTACGCCAGCTCCGAGGAGGCCCAGGCCGACTACGCCGAGCTGGGCGAGGATGGCATTGCCGCCAAGCTCTTCGAGAAGCTCTACACCGCCCTTGGCGCCGACGACGCGCCCATCAAGACGGCCGACGTCCAGATTGACTTCACCAAGGACAGCGACGGCTCCTGGAACCCGACCGACAGCGACCAGCTGGGCTCGCTGCTCTTTGCGGGTGTCGACCCCTCGACGATTGGCTAGCTAGGCGCGAGCCCTCTCGTACGTGCAGAATTCGAAGGCGATTCCCTCCGGCGTCCGGAGGGGGTCGCCTTCTTCGTTTGTGCCAATGGCGTTGGCGAGGCGCCACGTGGGGTCGTCGTCGAGGTTGGGGAAGAACGTATCTGCCGGGCGCACGCAGTGGTTCTTGGTGACCTCGGCGCTGGCGCAGGCGCCAATGAGTGCCTGGTAGACCTGGCCGCCACCGATGACCCAGCACTGCTCGTCCGGCGCGAGGAGGTCAAGCGCTTCCTCGAGGGAGTGGGCCATCTCGGCACCCTCGCGCTCAAAGCTCGCGTCACGCGTCACCACGATGTTGTGGCGGTTCTTGAGGGGGCGTCCGCCTGGGAAGCTCTCGAGGGTTCGTCTGCCCATGAGCACGGTGTGTCCCGAGGTTTTTGCCACGAAGTGGCGCATGTCGGCGCGGTTCTCGACCACCATGTCGCCGGCCGCGCCGATGCCCCAGTCGTCGCAGACGGCGACGATGGCGTGGAGGTTGGGCAGGGGAGTGGCGGGGATGCTCATGGTGGCTCCTGGGTTGTGGTGGCGCATCGCGGGGTGCTCGCGTGCGGCTAGACGGCGATGGGAATGTTCGTGACCTGCGGGCCGTGCTCGTAGTTCTCGACGATGAGGTCGCTCGTCGTGAAGTCGTAGAAGTTCGCGATCTCGGGATTGAGCGTCACCGTGGGCGCCGGGTGCTGCGGGCGCGCGATGAGCTCGCGGATGATGTCGACGTGGCGGTCGTAGATGTGCGCGTCGGCGATGACGTGGACGAGCTGGCCGGCCTGCATGCCCACGCTCTGGGCCACCATCATGAGCAGGATGGCGTACTGGCAGACGTTCCAGTTGTTGGCCGCGAGCACGTCCTGGCTGCGCTGGTTGAGAATCATGTTGAGGGTGGGTGCGGCATCGCCGGGGTGCATCGTGACGTTGTAGGTGCAGCTGTAGGCGCACGGGTAGAGGTTCATCTCAGAGAGGTCCGCGAAGACGTAGGTGTTGGTTATGATGCGGCGCGAGAAGGGCGTGAGCGTAAGGTCGCGCAGCACGCGGTCCATCTGGTCGAAGTCGCCGTCGGCGTAGTGGCTCTTCTGGCCAATCTGGTAGCCGTAGGCCTTGCCGATCGATCCCGTCTCGTCTGCCCACTCGTCCCAGATGTGGCTCTTGAGGTCGTGGATGTTGTTGGACTTCTTCTGGTAGATCCACAGCACCTCGTCCATGGCGCTCTTGAGCGCGGTGCGGCGCAGGGTGAGCGCGGGGAACTCCTCGCGCAGGTCGTAGCGGTTGACCACGCCAAACTGCTTGATGGTGTAGGCGGGCGTGCCGTCCTCCCAGTGGGGGCGCACCTTCTGGCCCTCGGTGGTGGTGCCGTTGTCGAGGATGTCGGTGCACATGGCACAGAAGAGCTCGTCTGCCTTGCTCATGGTTCTCCTTGGGTTGCGGTGGCGCGGGTGCCGGTGCGGGCTTGGGACAAGGGGCTGCGGGGGCATCGTCCCAGGTTACTTGCAGCTGGCCGAGTTGCCCAGGGCATGGGTGAGCTCGAGGGCTATGCCGGTGACCTCGGAGGCCTCGTCATCGAGGTCGGAGAGCTCGCGGGTCGTGTGGCCGCTGGGGTTCGTAACCATGTCGATGACCTGGGCAATCTTGTTCCAGCGGGTGAGGGCGTCGTCGCGGGCGTCGGTGAGGTTTTCGATGATGTCTGCGGCCTTGGTGCCGGTGACGCTGCTCTCTGCGGGTAGCTCCAGGGCCTCGATGGCTTCGCTGGCAGACGCGGCGGCGTCTGCCGCGGCCTGGAGCTCGGAGGCGCGCGTGGCATCGTCGCCTGCCGCGGCCGCGGCGCGCAGGTGGCTCTTGACCTCGGCGGCCGAACTGGCGTCCCGGCTCGCGAGGGCCTTCACGTAGGTGGCCACCGCCTGCTGGGAGCCGGAGTAGTCAGAGGCAAAGACGTAGTCGGACACGGTGTACTCGATGCATCCCAGGTACTGGTCGAGGGCGTTGTCTGCCGTGAGGCTCTGGCCAGACGAGATGTCGTGCTCGTCGTCGATGCCAAGGTCGTCGAGCAGGTCGTCGTAGTCATCGTCATCGAAGGAGTAGGCGTTGGGGTCTTCCCAATCGATGCTCGTGCCCACGACCTCGAGCACGTTGCACAGCGTGAGGGCGAGGGCCACGAGCACCATGAGCACGACGGCCACGATGACGTAGGCGGCAACGCCGCTCCTGTTGTCTTGCGAGGTGGTTGCACTGGCGCTCTCGAGGACGGGCTGCTTGTCCTCGTCCTTCTCGTGCTTATGGTTGTTGACGTCGGGCTGCGATGTGGGCTGCTGGGTGCTCATGTCTTCCTCCCGATGCTTGGGCGCGTGAAGTGTGGCCTATTCGAGGTCCTCGAGCCTGCCGTGGCGCTCGTAGCGCGTGACGCGCGCAATTTTGTTGTCGTTGTCGACGAAGACGACGTGGGGCTTGGAGGTCTGGGCCTCCTCGGGGGTCATCTGCGCGTAGCACATGATGATGACCTTGTCGCCCGGGGTCACGAGGTGGGCGGCGGCGCCGTTGAGGCAGATGACGCCGCTGCCGGGCTCGCCTGCGATGACGTAGGTCTCGAGGCGGCTGCCGGAGTTGACGTCTGCCACCTGGACCTTCTCGTACTCGAGAATGCCAGCGGCGTCCATGAGCTGCTGGTCGATCGTGATCGAGCCGATGTAGTCGACCTCGGCCTGGGTGACCGTGGCGCGGTGGATCTTGCCCTTGAGCATGTTGAGGACCATGTGTCGCTGCTCCGTGTCTATGATGTGCCCGCGGCCGTGAGCTGCGGGTGAGGCGTCTTTTGCAACTTCCTAGGGTACAACGCATAGTGCGGGGCGGAGGCGAACCAACGTGGATTTCACAAGGTTCGCCTCCGTCCCGGCGGTTTCGTTCGGATATGCGAATGGGCGGGCGTCGCTGGCGGCGGGAGCGCGCACGTTGCGGTCGGTTGATGATCCGCGGCGGTAACAACCGACCGTGCCGTGCGCACTTCCGGGTGGGCGAGGCGCGTCGTGTCTAGGGCGATGCCGTCCCGTTCAAGGGCGAGCGGCTGGGCCTAGAGCGAGAGGAACAGCTCGTGGACGCGTGGGTCTGCGTCGAGCTCGGGGTGGAAGGCGAGCCCGATCTGGCCTCCCTGCCTCACGGCCACGATGCGCCCCTCGTGGGCGGCGAGCACGTCAACGTTCGCGCCGGCCTCCATCACGAAGGGGGCGCGGATGAAGGTCGCGGGCACCTCTCCCAGACTTTTGAGCTGCAGGTTCGTGTGAAAACTGCCCAGCTGGCGGCCGTAGGCGTTGCGTTGTACGAGAACGTCGAGCGTCGCCAGGCGCGGCGTGCCCTTGTCGTCGTGGGCGTCGAGGCGCCTGGCGAGCAGGATGAGGCCTGCGCAGGTGGCGAGCGTGGGCATCCCGGCCGCGATGCGCTCGCGCAGCGCCTCGAGCATGCCCAGCTCGGCCAGGAGCTTGCCCTGGGTGGTCGACTCTCCACCGGGCAGCACCAGGCGGTCGAACGGCTGGTCGAGGTCCGCTGCCTGGCGCAGCTCGACGACCTTCTCGCCCAGCTCGGCAAGCTTGGCCTCGTGCTCGGCAAACGCGCCCTGGACGGCGAGGACGGCGGTAGTCACTAGCGACCACGCTCCTCCATGATGATGTCGATCTCGTCGGCGTTGATGCCCACCATGGCCTCGCCGAGGTTCTTGGAGAGCTCGGCGATGAGCTTGGCGTCGGTGTAGTTGGCGACGGCCTTGACGATGGCGGCGGCGCGCTTGGCGGGGTTGCCGCTCTTGAAGATGCCCGAGCCAACGAAGACGCCTTCGGCGCCGAGCTGCATCATGAGCGCGGCGTCGGCGGGCGTGGCCACGCCGCCTGCGGCGAAGTTCACGACCGGGAGCTTGCCGTTCTCGTGGACGGAGCGCACGAGCTCGACGGGCACGGCGAGCTGCTTGGCGGCCTCGAAGAGCTCATCGTCGCGGAGGGCCACGACGTCGCGAATCTGCTTCTGGATCTTGCGCATGTGGCGCACGGCCTGAACGACGTCGCCCGTGCCCGGCTCACCCTTGGTGCGGATCATCGTGGCGCCCTCGGCCACGCGGCGCAGGGCCTCGCCCAGGTCGCGCGCGCCGCAGACGAAGGGCACGTCGAACTGGGTCTTGTCGATGTGGTAGGTGTCGTCGGCGGGGGTGAGGACCTCGGACTCGTCGATGTAGTCGATCTCGATGGCCTGCAGGATTTGGGCCTCGACGATGTGGCCGATGCGGCACTTGGCCATGACGGGAATCGAGACGGCCTGCTGGATGCCGGCGATCATGGCGGGGTCACTCATGCGGCTGACGCCGCCGGCCGCGCGGATGTCGGCGGGGATGCGCTCGAGGGCCATGACGGCGCAGGCGCCCGCCTCCTCGGCGATGCGCGCCTGCTCGGGGGTGGTGACGTCCATGATGACGCCGCCCTTGAGCATCTGCGCTAGCTGGCGGTTGAGCTGGGTGCGGTCTTGGTTGGTTGCCATGCGTGCCTCCCGGTCTGGGTTGATTGGTAGCTCGATACCCTACGCCGAATCTGGCATTGGCAATATCTTCAGTTGGTGAGAAACTTGGCAGGTCAGAATAGGGTCAGGTGCGAGGAGCTGGTAGGGTCAGATGCTCGACTACGACATGGCGGCGCATGGCAGCGAGAGCCTCTATGGCTATCTCTACCAGAGCATTCGTGACGATATTGTCGAAGGCGAGATTGCGGCGGGGTCGCGCCTGCCCTCGAAGCGCTCGCTGGCCGAGCACCTGGGCGTGAGTGTCGCCACGGTCGAGGGGGCCTATGGCCAGCTGGTGGCGGAGGGGTACGTGAGCGCCCGCGCCCGCAGTGGCTACTACGCGTGCGACCTGCCGGGCATGGTGGTGCATGTGGCGTCGCCGCAGGTAAATGCTGCCGTCCATGCCTCGGGCGATAGCCAGACGGACTTGTCGCGGCCGGCCGGCGCCTCGCTCGACGCGGCGCGGCTCTGGAGCCGCGCCCTGCGCCAGACGCTCACGTGCGAGCCCGAGGAGGAGGTGTTCTGCCCGGCCCCTGCCCAGGGAACGCTGCGGCTGAGGCGTGCCATCGCGGCTCATCTGCGCCAGACGCGCGGACTTGTCGTGGATCCCGCCCGCATCGTGGTGGGCGCGGGTGCTCAGATGCTCGACGTGATGATTGCCCAGCTCATGGGCCAGGCCAGCGTGTTTGCGCTCGAGGATCCGGGGTACGTGAGGCTCACGAGGATCTACGAGGCGTGCGGGTGCGGCGTGCGCCATGTTCCGCTCGATGGGCAGGGCGTGCAGATGGCGGGGCTTGAGGCATCGGGCGCAAACGTGCTCCACCTCATGCCGTCCCACCAGTTCCCCACGGGGCTCGTGACGTCAATAAGCCGCAGATACGAGCTTATGGGCTGGACCTCTGCCCAGGAGGGGCGCTGGCTTGTCGAAGACGACTACGACTGCGAGTTTCGCCTGGCGGGGCGTCCCGTGCCGGCACTTGCGAGCATCGACGCGGGCGGGCGTGTCATCTACACCAACACGTTCTCCAAGAGCTTGGGCGCGGCCCTGCGCCTCGCCTACATGGTGCTTCCCGAGGAGCTGATGGAGCGCTATAGCCGTGATCTGGGCTTTTACTCGAGCACCGTGAGCTCGGTGCAACAGGTTGCGCTGGCTCGCATTCTCGAGGGCGGCGACTACGAGCGTCACGTGGCGCGCGTCCGCAAGCGCTGCCGCGATCTGCGCGACGAGCTCGTGGGTGCCCTGCGCGCGCGACCCGATGCTGGCAGGATTGGCATAGAGCAGGCAGACACCGGCCTTCACCTGGTGCTTCGCGTGGACACCAAGGCCAGCGAGGAAGAGATTGCCGCCCGCGCCGTTGCGGCGGGTCTGCCCGAAGCGTGCCTCGTGCCCCTGTCGCGCTACGCCTTTGAGCGCGCGGGCGGCGACCGAAGCGGCGCTGCGCGCCGCTTCGTCGTGTCCTACGACGCCCTCGACCCCACCCGCGTCGCGATCCTGGCCTCTTTGGCCTTCGACGAGCCATCCCTTAAATAGGTTAATCAACTTTTTCTTGCTTAGATCTCTGACTCTGGAGTAGACGGTCGATTGCATCTTGCAAAAACCCAGTTGAGTGAAGTCACAATGGCCTTTCTACTTTGATGGGTGCGGCACAAGCACGAAATAGTTGATTAGGATTCGCCGCCGCAGCGCGTTTGCCGAAATCCCCTTCGTCTCGCTGCTCGCCGAAGCGTTGTCTGTTAGTTTCTTTCTACCGAGGAAGGGGGCATCATGGACGGCGTGCTTTGTGGCCCAAGTGCTATCAAATATTGGCGGATACCCCCGCAAGTACTTTCCCTGTGTCCGCCTCTGCCAATTGGCGATTTTGCTCGTTATAGGTCAGACTATCTTGAGCACCCGCTGGTTAAGGAAATCCTAGGTTTGCCGTTGAGTCGTTTGCTCGTGGGCGGCCGCCATCCTAACTCAACTTCGAATCTCACCAACCATGCTTGGTCTGGCCCACTGCCGCCTGGGGCGGTTGTGCAGAGCGAGCTTGGCCTTGAGGTTGCCTCGCCGGCGTTTACCCTGCTCACGCTGGCCAATCAGGTCTCCTACATCACGCTTGTGATGTGCGCCTACGAGTTGTGCGGGTCCTTTGCCGTGTTCAAGCCATCGCCCCGAATCGAGGAGGCGCTGGCCAGCCCAAGGAATCATGCGGCGCTCAACATGTCTGGCGCCTGGGAGCGGGTATGCTCTGCGAGCGGGAAGGCCTCTAACCTTTGGAGCCGCGAGCCACTCATTGACATCGATGAACTGCGTAACTTCGCCGCGAACACGGATGGCATGCGAGGCCACCGTGCGCTGGTTCGCGCCGCCAATGATGTAAGGGGAGTTGCTGCCTCGCCCTTCGAGGTGCAGGCGGCGATGCTGCTCAGCCTCGATACGCGGCTGGGTGGCTGCGGCTTCAAGGACCTGCAGCTCAATCGCCGTATCTGGTTGAGCGTATCGGCTCGGGCTACATCGGGTCGCAGCTCCGCCATTGCCGATCTTTACTTTGAGGGCGAGGAGGGCGTTAAGCTCGACATCGAATGCCAGAGCCGCTTGATCCACAACAGCGCCCCGGCGGCAATTGAAGACTCGAATCGCTCGCTTTCGCTGCAGATGATGGGCGTAACCGTTCTCCCCATCACGTTCGAGCAGGTCCATGACGAGAAACGCTTCGACAGACTTGCTGATCACATCGCAAAGGTGCTGGGTAGGCGCCGTGCAAGGCGCTCCGAGCGTTATCGCGTTGTAGAGGTTGAGTTGCGCGCGCAAATCTTCTGCGACTGGAGCTGCCTCGTGGCCTAACCCCGGCGTTTCGCAATCTCGCGGCAGCGCTGCGTAAGCAGCTCGTAGACCGCGCGCGTGTCGCTCCCAAGGCAGTCGAGGTGCCGCTCGATGGTGGCCTCGTCGCCGCGGGCGGCGGGGCCGGTAAGGGCGTCGGCGGGGCCGTCCTCGGCCACGTGGCGCGCGTTGCCCAGAAAGAGGGGAGCCAAGGCCCGCTCGGCGCCCGCTTGGTCAAAGCCGCAGGTCACAAGCTCAGAAACCGCCATGTCATAGAGGCCCACCACAAGGTTCGAGGCCATGACGGCGGCGGCGTGGTAGCGTGCCTTCTGCCCACCGTCGATCTTCACGACGGCGGCGCCAAGCTCGCCCGCGACGCTGCCGAGAAGGTCGCAGGCACACTCGTCGCCCTCAACGGCAAAGGTGCAGCTCGCAAGCTCGCGCCACGAGTCGAACCTGCTGCTCACGGCATAGAGGGGGTGCAGCGACGCCACGCAAGCCCCCGCCCCGCGGCACGCGTCCAGCGCGCTCGACGGCGTGGCGCCCGAGCAGTGCGCCACGATCTTGCCGGCCAGGTCGAGCCCGGCGAGCTCGCGACCCACCTCGGCGATGGCCGCGTCGGGGGTCGTCACGAAGATGACGCTTGCGCTGCCCGCGCACTCCTCGAGCGGGTCAAACGCACGGCCGCCGGCAAAAGCCGCCGCCTCGCGGGCGCTCGACTCGCTGCGAGAGAAAAAGCCGGCAAGGCGGACGCGCTCGCTGTCCGCTAAAAAGCGGGCGAGCGAGCAGCCAACCTTGCCGGCTCCAATAAACGCGATGTCAACGACGTTGTTCACGCGAACCTAGTCGTTGCAGCCGCAGCCGCAGGAGTTGCAGCCGCAATCGCAGCCGTGCCCTTCCGGCTCGTAGATGAAGTTGTCGATGAGGCGGGTCTTGCCAATGTAGACGGCCATGGCGCACAGCACAGGCGCGTCCTCGATGCGCTCGATCTGCACGATGTTCTCGAAGTCGACCATCTTGACGTAGTCGATCTTGGCGAGCGGCTCGGCCTCGATGATGGCGCGCATGGCGTCAAGCACGGTCTTGGCGTCGCGCTCGCCGGCCTCGACCATGCGCTGGCCGGCAAAGACGGCGCGCGACAGGCACAGGGCCGCGGTGCGCTCCTCGGGCGAGAGGTAGGTGTTGCGCGAGCTCTTGGCCAGGCCGTCCTCCTCGCGGACGATGGGGCAGCCCACGATCTTGATACCAAAGTTGAGGTCGCGCACCATGCGGCGGATGACGGCGAGCTGCTGGGCGTCCTTCTGGCCAAAGTAGGCGCGGTCGGGCGTCACGATGTTGAACAGCTTGGAGACGACGGTGCACACGCCGCGGAAGTGGATCGGGCGGGTGAGGCCGCACAGCTCGTGCGTGAGCTCGTCCATGTTGACGTAGGTGCAGGCGTTGGGCGCGTACATCTCGCTGGGCTCGGGGTGGAAGACCAGCGCGGCGCCGGCCTCCTCGCACAGCTTGCAGTCGCGCTCAAAGTCGCGCGGGTAGCTCTCGAGGTCCTCGTTGGGGCCAAACTGCGTGGGGTTCACGAAGTCGGAGACAACGACGCGGTCGTTCTCGGCGGCGGCGCGCACGATCAGGCTCTTGTGGCCCTCGTGCAGAAAGCCCATGGTGGGAACGAGGCCCACGGTGAGACCCGCGCGCTTCCACTCCCTGACCTGCTCGCGAACCTCGGCGACGGTGGTGACTGCCTGCATTAGTTGTTCCTCCTGATCTGGTCCATGACCTCGGGGTCGATCTTGAATCCGTTCTCGATGGCGGGGAAGCTGCCGTCCTGCACGGCGGCGGCGTAGGCCTCGTAGCCCTCGCGCATGGCATCTCCCACCTGGGCAAACTGGCGCACGAACTTGGGCTTGAACCCGCCGGCCGTCATGCCGAGAAGGTCCTGCGCCACCAGCACCTGGCCGTCGCAGCCCGCGCCCGCGCCAATGCCAATCGTGAAGCAGTGGGTGAGCTTGGACGTGATGAACTCGGCGAGGTCGCGCGGGACGCACTCGAGCACCACGGCGAACGCGCCGGCGCGCTCGACGGCCAGGGCGTCATCGACGATGCGCTGGGCGTTCTCGGCGCTCTTGCCCTGCACCTTGAAGCCGCCAAAGGAGTTGGCGCTCTGCGGGGTCATTCCCACGTGGCCCACCACGGGGATGCCGCTCTCGACGATGGCGTGGATGGTCTCCTCGCAACGCACGCCGCCCTCGAGCTTGACGGCCTGGCAGCGGCCCTCCTTCATGAGGCGGCCGGCGTTGCGCAGGCCCTCCTCGACGCTGGCCTGGTACGACATGAACGGCATGTCGCCCACGACGAACGTGTCGCTCGTGGCGCGCGTGACGGCGCGGGTGTGGTGGATCATGTCGTCCATGGTCACGGGGATGGTGTCCTCGTAGCCAAGCATGGTCATGCCAAGCGAGTCGCCCACCAAGATCATGTTGATGCCTGCGGCCTCGACGATGCTGGCCATCGTGTAGTCGTAGCTGGTGACCATCGTCACCTTTTGGCCCTCGGCAACCTGCTTGGCGAGGGTGAGAACCGTGTTCTTTGCCATGTGCTTCCTTTCGCGCCCGGGTTGCGGGGGAGGGCGCCTTGCGGCCGGCATGGTGCCGGTCCAAATGTCTATTGTAGGCTGTTCAAGCGCCTAGAGGTGCATATCTTCGAAGACGTCGCTCCAGGAGAGGCCCAGCGAGCGCACGACCTCGAGGTCCGCCGCGAGCCAGTCGACGCTAAGCAGGCTGTCGCGGTCGAGCCAGCGCAGGGCCTCGTGGTCGAGCATCTGGAGCTCGGTTTCCGGGGGGACGGGAGCGCAGAAGACGTCCATGGTGATGGAGAACTCGGGGTAGTCGTCGCGCACGGTCGAGAAGGGCCAGAGTACTCCGAGCTCGATGCCCAGCTCCTCGCGGATCTCGCGGCGGCAGGCCTGCTCGGCAGACTCGCCGGGCTCGAGCTTGCCGCCGGGCAGCTCCCAGCCGTCCTTCATGCCGTGGCTGCGCTGGGCTGCCAGGATGCGGTCGTCGCGAACGATGATCGCGGCTGCCACGTGCAGGTTGTCGTTGGGCATGGTGCCTCGCTTTCTGGGCCGCCTCGCGGCCGCGTGGGTGTCGCGTGGATTGTACCCATGTTGGGCCCGTGGCCGTGAATAAAGCTGCCGGGAAGAACCCGGCCGATAAACGCGCTACCGAGAAGGACGTGGCCGAGAAGAGCGCTGCCGAGAAAAGCGCCCGAAAGCGCGCCACCAACAAGGCCTACCGCGCGTCCAGGCCCATCTGCAGCAGGTAGACCTCCTCGCGCAGCTCGCGGGCGCCGACGCGGGAAAGCTCGCCGGCCTCGTGCAACTCGCGGATCTGCTCGAGCTCAAAGGCAAGCGCCTCGGCCTCGATCTCGCGGCACTGGGCCTGAACGCGGGCGCGCCACTCCGCGCGGGACGACCCACTGCGCACGTTGGCCGTGGCGGCTAGCTGGGCGCGGTGTTCGCCCACGATGATGCGGGCCGCGAGCCGTTGCTCGTCAGAGAGCTCGGGTGCCCAGGCGCGCAGCTGGTCGATGGCGTGGCGCTCGGTTGCGGCGTGAAGGCTTGCGAGCTGCTCGCGCTCGGCGTCGTCGGCACGGCTGGCCATGGCGCGCACCAGGCGCGCCGCGTGCGCCCGCCGCCTGCCGCGTCCTCCGCTCACGCCGCGGTGCAGCTCGTAGGTGCTCTGCAGGCTCTCTAGGGCCTCCAGGTAGCGCTCGGCCACGTTGCGGTCCGCGCTACCTGCGTCGATTTGCTCGTGCACAAAGGCAATCTGCGCCTCGATGACGCGCAGGCGCAGCTCGATCATCGTTGCGGTCGAGGCCTCGCGCTCGAGGGTGGCGTCGAGCCGCTCGCGGAAGGAGCGGGCCGCCAGGCGCGTGGCCGCTGCCGTCTCACGCGGGGTGCCGTGGCTGGCCTCGCCCTGCTCAATGTGGGCGATGGTGCGGCGCAGGACCTCGGCGCGGGCGCGCGTGAGGGCTGCCTCGGCCTGGGTCGTGTCGGGGGCGGGGGCAAGCAGGGGTACGAGGAAGTTTGCCAGCACCAGGGTGAGGACGATGACCCCCGAGGCTACGAAGATGAGCAGGCTGCGCTGGGGAAACGCGGTGCCCCCGGCCGTGAGGTAGGGCAGGGTGAGCATGATCGAGAGAGTCACGGCGCCCTTGGGCCCGCTGAGGGTCGTGACGAGGGCGCTACGCAGCAGGCGCTGCCAGTTGTGGGCCTGGTCGTCGTTGGCATGGCGGGCGCGGTGGATGCGCTCGAGTGCGAGCACCCAGAGGAGGCGCGCGCCCACCACAAGCACGCAAACCAGCAGCACAAGGCCGCAGAGCCGGGCAAAGTCCGCGCCCTGGGCCGTGCGCAGGGTGGGGGCGATGGTGCTCGGGAGCTTCATGCCCAGGAGCACGAAGACCGTGCCATTGATGATGAAGGTGAGGAGCTCCCAGACGCTCTCGGAGGCCAGGGCGTGGCGCGAAGACTCGGCCGTGAGGCGGCCTGGATTGAAGCGCATGAGCAGACCCGCGGCAACGACGGCCAGGATGCCGCTCGTGTGCAGGGCCTCGGCGGCGAGGAAGGTCACGAAGGGCGTGCAGACCTCGAAGAGCACGTGCTCGGTGGGGGTCTCGAGGCCAAGGGCGCGGATGCGGCCCACGAGCAGGGTGATGACGAGGGCGCAGGCGAGGCCCACGGCGATTCCGCCAAAGAAGTCGGCGAGGAAGGTTGCGCTTGCTCGAGCGAGCGAGAAGGACCCGGTTGCCGCTGCGGCCACGGCAAACTCGAAGCAGACGACGCCCGAGGCGTCGTTGAAGAGGGCCTCGCCCGAGAGCAGCGACTTCTGGCGCTTGGTGAGGGTGACGTCTGCTCCCAGGGCGGCGACGGCCGCGGCGTCGGTGGGGCCAAGGGCAGCGCCCAGGGCAAAGGCCGCGGCGAAGGGAATCGCGGGGTCGGCGAGGTGGAGGGTGGCGCCCACGACGAGGGTGGTCACGATCACAAGGCCAATCGCGAGGGAGGCCACCGGGGCCCAGGCGCGTAGGAGCTCGGCCTTGTCCGCGTGACGCGACTCCTCAAAGAGCAAGGGAGCGATGAACAGGACGAGGAAGAGCTCGGGGTCGCGAAAGATTTGCGTGGGGTCGGTCGTGATGAGGCAGCCCACGGCGGCACCCAGGGCAATCTGCACGAGCGGCAGCGAGACGCGGGGCAGTACCTGGGCAAATGCGCTTGAGGCAAGAAGGCAGCCTAGCAGCAGGAGAATGATCTCGAACGACGACATGCGATTCCTTTGGGGCGGGTTGGCATCGGGGGCGATTGCGCCCGTGCCTAGTATCTCATGCGCAAGAAGGGCGGCCCGTCCCAACGCGTGGGGCGAGCCGCCAACGGGCACGTTTGATTTTAGTTTTGGGCGAGAAGGGCCTTGGCGTCTTCTAGCTGATCTGCGAGCTCTTCGGCGGCGGAGTAGGCGCCATCCGTGTCGTCAGATTCTGCAAGCTCCATAATCTGCCGGGCCTTCTCGATGGCTTCGTTGAGTTGGGCGATAAGGTCGTGACTGGCCATGTATGCTCCAATCCGAGAAACCAATATGTTGCTGGTAGATACCTATTCCTTGCCTCTAAGCTCGCAAATGGCTTTGCCAATGCGGTGCGGGACGCCCACGACAAGTGCGTTGCCCATGCAGAAAGCGCGGTTGCCATCGGTCATCCCCGTGTTGGTCCAACCTCGAGGGAAGCCCTGAAGCTGGTCGAGCTCGTCGGGCACGAGTCTGCGATAGCGACCGTCTATGCACTGGATCACGTGCTTAAAGCGGCTTGCCCCGCGTCCACCTTCACCGGTGAGAATTGTGCGAGAGGGCTTGTCGGTGGCGTCGGGGAACGCCATCTGCCCCTCCGAGTAGGTGTAGGTGAAGCCGGTCTTCTTGTTCGTACGCTCCTCGCGTTTGGAGCCCTTGAGGTACTCCCACCTGGGAAGCTGAGAATCGTCGATGAAGAACTCGGCGGGAACCTCGTCGTCGGGAATGAGCACGTCGCCAAGCGTGCGACGCGCTCCGGTATAGTTCTCGACAACCTTGCAGGTGAGGACCCTATTTCCAACCATGCAACCCGCATCGAGGAAAGGAGAGACCTTGCCGACAAGGTTGAAGCTCTTGGATGCGTCGTAGGGGTCGGCCGGAATTCTGATGGTGCGAATTTCCTCCTCGGCCGGAGCGACCATGGGAAACGCGCGTGACATCACGCCGTCCGTGAGCCTCATCTCGAGGTCCCAGGATGCATTGCGTTCGGCAAAGATGTAGATGCGCTTGCGGCGCTGCGAGAAGCCGTACTCGGCGCTGTTGACGACGCGCCACTCCGCGCTGTAGCCGCGCTCGGCGAGGCACGACAGGATAATGGCGAAATCACGTCCGCGCTGGGAAGCAGGGCTCTTGAGCAGGCGGTCAACGTTTTCGAACAGACAATAGCGGCAGGCGTTCTCGTCGCGGTCATTCTGCAGCTTGAGGAAGCGGTAAATCTCCCACCACAGAACGCCCTTCTTGCCCTCGATGCCATGTGCCTGGGCAAGGGGACGGGCAACGGAATAATCCTGACAAGGGAAGCCGCCCACGACCATGTCAACCGTGGGGATTTCTCGCTTGCCGGCTTCGGCCTCGTCAAGAACCGCGGCTATGTCCTGGTTTACAACGGAGTTCTCGCCAAAGCGCTCTGCATAGCAGCGGGCGGCAAACTGTCGCCCCTGCGTTCCGGGCGGCTCCCACTGGTTGGCCCAGATGGTCTTGAAGGGTCCTGCGGCAGGCAGGGAAAACTCGGGGTAAGAGGGGTCGCTGTAGCCTTCAAGGCCAAGGCGAAACCCGCCGACCCCAGCAAAGAGCTCGGCAACTTTGATTTGGTCGGTCACGTTTCTCCAATCGCTGCTGTGACCTATTAGTTTTCATTCCAGATTAACCGATCGGTCTCATAAGATCAACCGAGCAGCATAATCTGCGGCGGAACGGCCTATTCGGCCGAACTTAATCGCCTTGGTTTGTGTCGCTCGAGCTTTCGGTTACAGAGCGCCTCGTAATGGGCTGCCCACAGTCGCACGCAATGGCCTCGTCGGAAAGTTCTGACCCGCAGTACGGGCAGAACAGCTTTCCTTCACGTTCGATCGCAAACCTTCTGACGACTCCCATCTTCTTGTCACTATTTGGGATGGGGATTACTTCGATCTTGAATGTTTTAGGAGGGAGCAATCCGATAATTGCAAGCGGGGCCGGAAGCATTCCATAGAGAGGACGGAGGTATTGCACGTAGTCCTCGTATGTTCCTACGGCATTGTCGTATCCACCCGCGGCTTTCATGGCGCCGGTGGCAGCTACTACAATGCCGCCCGAAGTTTGTATGGCCTTCTCAACATGATTGAGCTCGCTGGCGAGTGTTGGCTTGATGAGGTTCCATGCGATGTCAGAGCGGTGATTGAAGGCCACTTCCATCGAGAGATGCTCGCACGCAAAGTCGAGCCTCCACTTCCCCTTTTCGCGATACTCATCGTCGGCGAAGATGTAACTTTCGTCTTCCCATCCGCGTGACTTCATTTCGCGTTTTATGAGCCTATTGATTGCTTGCGAGATTGACTTTGCCTTTCGCGACTCGCTCTCAAACTCACAGATGATCTGTTCGTCGGTAATGCCGTACAACGCTGACTTAACTTCTTGCCATCGATTGGCGTACTCTGGTAAACCCTCGAAAAGATAGTCGGCATGTCTATGCCCATATACGATGAAATCCATGTACATCTCCTGACGGTCGACGGTGCCGTTTTCGCATTTATGAAGCTGATGCTTATCCTACGGCTGCTCTCGGACATTTAATTTAATAATTCGGCGTACGATTCTGTTTGATTGTTAGACTGTCTACACGCGTGCGGCGAGGGGAGGGCCATGGTTTCTGAGGCGACGCGCCATGTGATGCAGGCGAACAAGTCAAAGAACACCAAGCCCGAGCTCAAGGTGCGCGCGGCCCTGCGCGCCGCGGGCCTGCCTGGGTATCGCCTGCACTGGAAGGCGGCCCCCGGCAAGCCAGACATTTGCTATCCCGGCCGCAAGGTCGCCATCTTTGTCAACGGCTGCTTCTGGCACCGCTGCCCCTACTGCGCCCTCTCCACACCAAAGTCGAACGTCGAGTTCTGGACCGCCAAGTTCGCCCGCAACCGCGCCCGAGACGAGCGCGACCGCGAGCAGCTTGCCCGCGACGGCTGGAAGGTCATCACCGTTTGGGAGTGCCGCCTCAAGAAGAACCGCTTTGACGCCACCGTTGCCCGCGTGGCAGACGAGGTACGCCGCGCGGGCTCCTCGACCAATAAAGCCGAGGTCGCACCCCGTGGGGACAAAGGACCCGTCCCCCTGTCCCCGGCGGCCACGCTTGCCTGGCCAGACGGCCCCGGCTGCGTCATCGAGGTGGGCACCGCGCCCGCCTGGCGCCATCGCCAGCGTGCCAAGAAGCTCCGTTCGCGTCATAATAAGACAATTACGTCTCACGGAGCCGGCGCCCGCGCGCGCCATCGCCGCAGGTAGCAGCAGGAGGTGCAGCATGGCAGTCTACGTCACGTCTGATGCGCACGGCCACGTCCGGGCGCTCGACGAGGTGTTGGATCAAATCTCGCTCGCAAGCGACGACGTGCTGTACGTCCTGGGAGACCTCATCGACCGCGGCCCGGACCCCCTGGGTGTCATCTTGCTGGTGCGCTCGCTGCCCCAGGCCCGCGTGCTCATGGGCAACCACGAGCAGCTCATGCTGCATGCCACGGCCCACACGGGCGCTCCCAGGGACGGCGAGTTTGATCTCTCGGGGCTCGACAACATCACCTTCACCGACTGGTTCGACTGGATGAACAACGGCGGCAACGCCACGGCCACCCAGCTGTGCCAGCTTAGGGAAGACGAATACGACGAGGTCATCTCCTGGGTCTCTGGCCTGCCGCTCTATGAAGCCGCCGTGGCTGGTGGCCACACGTTTGCGCTCGTGCACGCGGGTATTGACGCGGGCTTCGTCTCCGAGTGGCGCGAGGCCCATCCCGAGGCAGACCCGTGCGAGCCTGCCGCCCTTCTCGACCTCTTGGGCTGCCAGCCGGCAGACGTCCTGCTGTGGATGCGCGACGGCCTGGCGTTTCCCACGAGGCTCGTGGACGAGGGCGGCCGCGGTCCCGTCGTGGTGGCCGGCCATACACCGTCGCCGCTGCTCGCGGGCCTTGCCGGCTTGTCCGAGGAGCAGTGCATGACATCCGAGCGCAAGGGCAAGGTCGTTGTCTATGGCGCGTGCGAGGCCACGGGCAACAGGGTCGATCGCATCGACATCGACTGCGCCGCGGCGAGCGGCCACGGCATGGGCCGCGTGGGAGTGCTGCGCCTCGATGACCTCGCGTGCTTCTACGCAGACATCCGAGAGGGCGAGTAGCCATGGACTGGGACGTGCGCCCGGGTGCCTCCGCTCCTGCCCGCGATCTTCTGCACGGGTGCGTTGAGCTCGAGGAATGCCCCGGCGGATGGGTCCGCCCGCAGCGCTTCTCGGCCATGCAACGGCGTGCCCTCTCAAGCTGCCTTGCGTGGTATCCCGGCATCTTTCGCCAGATGGCGGCCTGCACCGCGGGCGTGCGCCTTGAGTTCGAGACCGACGCCACGCAGGTGCTTGTCGAGTTTGCGGCAGACACCGAGCCGCGTGCCACGAGAAACGTGCTCAAGGGCATGAAGCTCGAGGTGGGGGACGCCACCGCGCCCCATGACGGGCTGTCGGCCGACGTCGACGGCAAGCACCTGTCGCGCGTGGTGCTGGCGCCTGATGTTGCGGCCGCGCCCGGCGAGGCGGGTCCGGGCGTCCTGCTTGACCTGGGCGGATTCAAGAGCCGCGGCAACCTGGTGCAGCTGCCCGGCTTTGGCGACATGCACCGCGTGCGCGTGTGGCTGCCAAGCCTGAGGGGCTGCGAGCTGCGGCGCGTTTACGGCAACGGCTCGTTCGTGCGGCCCGTCTCGGGCGAGGCGCCGCGTGGCACGCTGCTGGTGCTGGGAGACTCGGTGGCCCAGGGCTTCACGGTTGACGACCCGGCGCTTGCCTGGCCAAGCCTTGTGGCCGACGAGCTGCAGTACGGCCTCGTGAACCAGAGCGTGGGTGCGCAGGTGTTCCAGGAGAGCTCGCTGGGCGCGCTGCCTGTGGGCATGGACCCGTCGCTTGTGATCGTGGCGCTGGGGGCCAACTACCGCTACGGGCGCTGCAACGAGCGCGTGACGGGCCGCGAGATCGCGAGCTACCTCGCCCGCGCAGACGAGCTGTGGCCCAGCGTTCCGCTCGTGGTTATCGTGCCGGCCAAGCAGCCTGGCCGCGAGGCCGTGAGGGGCTCGTGCTACGAGCGCGTGGCCGACCTCATCGACGAGGCCGCCTCCCGGGTGCGCATGGAGCGGCTGGCCACGCCCCCCGCCCTGCGGCAGCTGGAGGAGCGGGCGGTCCAGG
>UQSV01000025.1 GCA_900543875.1 uncultured Coriobacteriaceae bacterium
CACGCTTGGGACGTGACAGAAGACACGCCCCCCTGTCACGCTGCGGGGCTTGTGGCGAGAGGTGCCGCAATGGCGCAGATCATTTCGTTTGGCCCCGAGCTCGAGGAGTACGTGCGCGACGAGTCGCGCACGGTGGGCGAGGCCGACTCCATCTCATTTCCCACCAGCGAGGACGACGTGCGAGACGTGCTGCGAAGCCTGCACGCCGCGGCCGTTCCGGTGACGGTGCAGGGCGCGCGCACGGGCCTTGCCGCGGGCGCCGTGCCCCACGGCGGCCACGTGATGAACCTCTCGCGCATGGACCGCGTGCTGGGGCTTCGCCAGGACGACGATGGCCACTTCTACGTGCGCGTGCAGCCGGGCGTGGTGCTCGCCAACCTGCGCAAGCAGCTCGCGGGCAAGTCGCTGCCCACCGTGGGCTGGAGCGACGAGAGCCTGGCAGCCCTCGACGCCCTCTACGCCGGTCCCGAGCAGTTCTTTCCCACCGACCCCACCGAGACGAGCGCCTGCATCGGCGGCATGGTGGCCTGCAACGCCTCGGGTGCGCGCAGCTACGGCTACGGCCCCGTGCGTCCGCACGTGAGCGCCCTGCGCGTGGTGCTGGCAGACGGCGACGTGCTGTCGCTTGCCCGCGGCCAGGTGCGCGCGAGCGGCCGCACCCTGCGCCTTTCCACCGAGGGAGGCCGCGAACTTGAGCTGCACCTCCCCACCTACCAGATGCCGCGCACCAAGAACGCCTCGGGCTACTACGTCGCCGACGACATGGACGCCCTCGACCTGTTCGTGGGCTCAGACGGCACCCTGGGCGTCGTGACCGAGGTCGAGCTTGCCCTTACGGCCGCGCCCGCCGTGGTGTGGGGCATAAGCTGCTTCTTCGAGAGCGAGGAGGCGGCCCTGGACTTCACTTGCGCGGTGCGCCCGACTCTGGCCCGCGCCGCCGCGATTGAGTACTTCGACGCGGGAGCCCTCTCGATCCTGCGCTCCCAGCGCGAGAAGAGCGCCGCGTTCTCGAGCCTGCCCGCCGTCGACGAGCGCTTCGCCTGCTGCGTCTACCTCGAGCTCGACTGCGAGAGCGAGGACGAGGCCACGGCCGAACTCTATGCCATCGGCGATGCGATGGCGGCCGTGGGCGCGAACGAGGCCGACACCTGGGTGGCCCGCACCGACGTCGACCGCGAGTGCCAGCGCTTCTTCCGCCACGCGGTTCCCGAGAGCATCAACATGCTCATCGACGAGCGTCGCCGCACCAACCCCACCATCACCAAGCTGGGCAGCGACATGTCGGTGCCCGACGAGCGCCTGCACGACGTGGTGGCGCTCTACCGCACCACGCTTGCCGAGGCGGGCCTCCAGAGCGCCGCGTGGGGCCACATTGGCAGCAACCACCTGCACGTGAACGTCCTGCCGCGCGACGACGAGGACTTTGCCGCCGGCAAGGGCCTCTTTGCCCGCTGGGCCGCCGAGGTCACCTCGATGGGCGGCGCGGTCTCGGCCGAGCACGGCGTGGGCAAGATCAAGCGCGGCTTCCTCAAGACCATGTACGGGGCCAGGCACATCCAGGAGATGGCCGCCCTCAAGCTCGAACTCGACCCGGCGGCGCAGCTGGGCCGTGGCAACCTGTTTGGCGAGGACCTGCTTGACGCCATGAGGGCCGAGAGGGGCGAGGCGGCGGGCGCGAGCGGCGGTGCTGCCGCTGCGGCCACGCCCGTTGCCGGCGAGGTCGCGCCCATGCCCGGTGAGGCCAAGAGGGGAGGCGAGGGCGCATGAGGAGCATCGTCTGCATGAAGGCCGTGCCCTCCACCACCGAGGTGCGCATGGACCCCAAGACCAACACGATCGTCCGTGACGGCAGGCAGTCTGTCGCGAACCCCTTCGACACGGCGGCGCTCGAGGTGGCGCTTGCCATAAAGGACGAGCTGGGAGGCACCGTCTCGGTGCTGTCGATGGGTATCCCCGACACGGCGCGCCTGCTGCGCGACGCCATCGCCCGCGGCGCCACCGACGCGCTGCTCCTCTCGGACCGCGCCTTTGCCGGCGCCGACACCCTTGCCACCTCCTACGCCCTGTCGCTGGGCATCGAGCGGCTGGGCGGCTGCGACCTGCTCGTGTGCGGCAAGATGGCTGTCGACGGCGACACGGCCCAGATTGGCCCCGAGCTGGGCGGCCTTCTGGGCGTTCCCTGCGTCACGAGTGTCGCCGAGGTGCTCGTGGCAGACGACAAACACCTGGTGGTGCGCCACGACACCGACGAGGGCTCCGAGGTGGTCGCGGTGCCGCTACCGGCCGTGATCACGGTGACCAAGGACATCGCGACCCTGCGCATGCCCAGCATCACCGGCGTGCGTGCGGCCGCCGCGGCCGAGGTGTGCGTGCTCGACGCTGCCGCGGCCGGTGCTGACCGCTCCCGTTGCGGCCTGGACGGCTCGCCCACGCAGGTGGTGCGCTCGTTTGTGCCCGAGCGCACGAACGAGGCGCACGAGGTTGCGGGCACGCCAGACGAGCAGGCCGCCGAGCTGCTCCGAGTCTTTGAGGAGGTCGCGCGATGAGCGGTCTTGTGGTCGATGAGAGCAAGTGCGTGGGCTGCCGCCGCTGCGAGCGCGTGTGCGCAAACGTCGGCATCGAGGTCGTGGAGCGCCGCGCCCACGTGCTGGACGGCTGCGTTAGCTGTGGCATGTGCGTCGATGCCTGTCCGGTGGGCGCCCTATCCATCGAGAAGGACGTTGCCGCTGGCGTCTCCCTCGACGAGTACAAGAACATCTGGGTGTTTGCTCAGGTGGACGCTGCGGGCACGGTGCTTCCCGTGGCGCTCGAGCTGCTGGGGCGCGCCCGCGAGCTGGCAGACGAGCGCGACTGTGACCTCGTGGCCGTGGTCGGCGAGGCCGCCGAGGCAGACGACGACAACGCCCGCACCCTCATGGGGGCGGGCGCCGACGAGGTCATCCGCACCTGCGACGACCGCCTGGCCCACGCGGACGCCGAGGTCTTCGCTGCCTGGCTGGCAGACCTTGCCAACACCTACAAGCCCGAGGTCATCCTCTACGGCGCCACGAACTTTGGCCGCGAGCTGGCCCCGCGCGTGGCGGTGTTGCTCCAGACGGGCCTCACGGCAGACTGCACGGTGCTCGAGATGGACGCCGAGGCGGGCTTGCTGCAGCAGACGCGCCCGGCCTTTGGCGGCAACCTCATGGCCACGATCGTGTGCCCGAGCCACCGTCCGCAGATGGCCACCGTGCGCCCCGGCATCTTTGCCGCGCCCGAGCCGCGCGAGGTGCGCAGCGCCATCGTGACCGACGTCGACCTCGACCCCGAGGTGTACGGGCGCGTGTGCGTGGTGAGCCGCGAGGCCAGCGGTGCGGACGCCTCGATCACCGATGCCGACGTGCTCGTGGTGGTGGGCCGCGGCATCGGCAGCAAGAAGGAGCTCGCCCGCGTGAGGCGGCTCGCCGAGCTTCTGGGCCAGCGCCTGGGTTGCAGCGCCGAGATTGGCTGCACGCGCCCTGTGGTGGAGGCCGGCTGGCTCGACTACGCCCACCAGGTGGGGCAGACGGGCGTCTCGGTGGCGCCGCGCCTGCTCGTGAGCCTGGGCGTCTCGGGTGCCATCCAGCACCTCGCGGGCATCTCGGGCGCGGGTACGGTGGTGGCCGTGAACGAGGACGCCGACGCCCCCATCTTTGGCGTGGCCCAGTACAACCTCGTGGGCGACTGCCACGAGGTTGTGGAGGCCCTCATCTCCCAGCTCGAGGCCGCGGAGTAGGGCAGGCCGCCGCTGAGTTCTTCTCGGCCGGCTTGTCCTTGTCCGACGCATCGCTGGCCTGCTCGGTGCCCTTCTCGCCCAAGGGATGGGCGCGCCTGACGCGTTGGCGATGCCGCGCGCCCCGCCCCTGGCGCGCGCGGGCCAATCCAACTCCAGCTCAAACTCAAAAAGAACGACCCCCGAGGCCGCGTGGTCTCGGGGGTCGCCTCATGCGTGCGATGGCGTGGGCGATATCGCCTAGGCCTCCAGGGCCTCCATCATGGAGTGGGCGGCCTTCTTGCCGGCGCCCATGGCCAGGATGACCGTGGCGGCACCGGTGACGATGTCACCGCCGGCCCAGATGCGCGGGTCGGACGTGCGGCCATTCTCGTCGGCCTCGATGTAGCCCCACTTGTTGAGGGCCACGTCCTCGGCGGCGAGCTTGGGGAACGGGTTGGCGTTCGTGCCAATGGCCGTGACGGCGACGTCGCAGGGAATCTCGAACTCGGAGCCCTCGACCGGGTGCGGACGGCGACGGCCGCTCTCGTCGGGCTCGCCAAGCTCCATGCGCTCGAGCTTGACCTTGCTCACGAAGCCGTTCTCGTCGGCTTCGAACTCGATGGGCGAGACGAGCGGGAGGATCTGGACGCCCTCCTGCTTGGCGTGATGGAGCTCCGCCTTACGAGCAGGCATCTCCTCCTCGGTGCGGCGGTAGGCCAGGGTCACCGTGTCGGCGCCCAGGCGCAGGGCGGTGCGGGCGGCGTCCATGGCAACGTTGCCGCCACCGAAGACCACGACGTTCTTGCCGTGCTTGGTGGGGGTGTCGAACTCGGGGAACTTCTCGGCCTTCATGAGGTTCACGCGCGTGAGGTACTCGTTGGCGCAGAAGACGCCGGGGAGGTTCTCGCCCGGAACGTTCAGGAACTTGGGCAGGCCGGCGCCCACGGCGAGGTACATGGCATCGAAGCCCTGCTCCTCGAAGAGCTCCTTGGCATCGGTGATGCGGCCCACGACGCTGTTGTACTCGAACTTGACGCCGAGCTTCTCCAGGCCGTCGATCTCGCGCTTGACGATCTTCTTGGGCAGACGGAACTCGGGGATACCGTAGGTCAGCACGCCGCCGCCGGTGAAGAAGGCCTCGAAGACCGTGACCTCATAGCCGTTGCGGGCGAGCTCGCCGGCGCAGGCGATGCCGGAGGGGCCGGAGCCCACGACGGCGACCTTCTTGCCATTGGACGGCTTGACCTCGGGGTCGTGGGCGAGCTCGGTGGCGTTGTCGCCCAGGAAGCGCTCGAGCTGGCCAATGGCGATGGCGCGGTCCTTGTTGTTGAGGACGCAGTTGCCCTCGCACTGGTTCTCCTGCGGACAGACGCGGCCGCAGACGGAAGGAAGCAGGCTCGACTCGCGGATGATGTCGAGGCCGCCGCCAAAGTCTCCCTCGCGGATCTTCTCGATGAAGCCGGGGATGTTGATGTTGACGGGGCAGCCCTGGACGCACTTGGGGTTCTTGCAGTCGAGGCAGCGGTTGGCCTCGGCCACGGCGTCGGCCATGGAGTAGCCACGGTCGACCGGGCGGAAGTCCTGGGCGCGCTCCTCGGGGAGCTCCTCGACGTAGGGGGTGCGGGGAGCCTTCATGTTGGGCTTGTACTTACCGTTTACCTGTGGCATGCGCAGCTCTCCTCCTTGTAGGCCTCCATGGCCTGGCCCTCTTCGGTGCGATACGAGCCCTGGCGGGCGCGAAGGTCATTCCAGTCGACCTGGGTAGCGTCAAAGTCCGGGCCGTCGACGCAGGCGAACTTGGTCTTGCCGCCAACCTCGACGCGGCAGCAGCCGCACATGCCCGTGCCGTCAACCATGATGGGGTTGAGGGAGGCAACGATGGGCAGGTTGTACTTCTCGGCCGTGAGGGCGGAGAACTTCATCATGGGAACGGGGCCAACGCAGAAGGCGGCGTCGACGGCGCCCTCCTGGCAGAGGCGCTCGAGCGGGGCGGTGACAACGCCCTTCTCGCCCTCGGAGCCATCGTCGGTGGTGATGTAGAGGTCCTCGAGCGGAAGCGCCTTGAACTGGTCGGTGAGGATCAGCAGGTCCTTGGTGCGGGCGCCCATGATGACCGAGACCTTCTTGCCCTGCTCGCAGAAGGTGCGGGCAACGGGGTAGGCGATGGCCAGGCCAACGCCGCCGCCGAGCACGACCACGCGGTCGCCCTCGAGCTCGGTGGGGTTGCCCAGCGGGCCGGTGACGTCCTGGAGCTCGTCACCCTCGTTGTACTGCGAGAGCATCTCGGTGGTCTTGCCGATCACCATGAAGATGAACTCGATCCAGCCCTCCTCGGCGTTCCAGCCGGCGAGGGTGAACGGGACGCGCTCGCCCTGCTCGTTCGCGCGGACCATGAGGAACTGGCCGGCGTGGGCCTTCTTGGCCATTTGCGGGGCCTCCACGCGGAACTCGAACACCTTCTCCGAGAACTGCGTCTTTTTGAGGATCTTGTACATGCAGATCTCCTCTCCTGTCTTGCGTCTTGCGCCTGAGCGGCGGCCATATGCCCCGAGCCGCCATGCGTTGGCGCGTGTTTGCACACACCGGGTAATTCTATCGCGGCTGATAGGTTGTTGCCGCTGTGTTTCGGTGCGGGTAATGCCTCTGAGCTGCGGATATTCAGCGGAATGACCACTGCGGAGAAGTCAACTTATTAGGGGTCGACGCGTGTAGCTGCGGTTGTGCGGGCGGGGTGTATCTGCGAGCGGTCGAGGTCGCAAGGGACATTTTGCGCGATGTGCCGTTCGCGGGTGTATTTCTACCGTTTGCGGGATGCGGTTCCGCGGGGGTGTGGTGTGGCGCCGCGAGC
Organism: uncultured Coriobacteriaceae bacterium; assembly: GCA_900543875.1. GTDB lineage: Bacteria > Actinomycetota > Coriobacteriia > Coriobacteriales > Atopobiaceae > Parolsenella. The sequence goes on from UQSV01000025.1 coordinate 6,582, forward strand.
AGCGGAGGCGGGTGTGTGTGGGACGCGGGGCGCGCGGGGGCGTATGGAGGGGGGTGGTGCGCGGGGGCGTGCGTGCGCGGGGTGGCTGGTGGGTGTGTGGCGTGCGGGGGCTGGCGTGCGCGGGCGACGGGCTCGTCTCCTCCTCAAGTCCGCAGAATCCTAGGAAAATGCCGTTAATGCTATCCGCTAAATGCAGTTAACGACAGAATCCTAGGATTCTGCGAAAAGGCTGGCGCGAGCCGCGCCCGGGACGTCCAGTGTGGGGCGAGAGAGTCGCGTGCGCGGGACGGGTGCGCGAGGCGCGCGAGCAGTGCGCCCATCGAATGCAAAAGTGGGACAGTTGCCCGGAGCAACTGTCCCACTTGGCCTACCTGCTGCCGGGCTTGCCGGCGCCGTTGACGTGGTCGCGCGCGTAGATGACGCCGTGCTCAATCGCGAGCTCAACGGCATCAGCGGCGTCGATGGCGGCGCGGCGCACGTCCTCCATCTCGGCGTTGCGGTACTCCTTGAGCACCCAGTCGACCACGGGCATGCGTCCCGGGGGCATGCCAATGCCCACGCGCACGCGGGTAAAGTCCCTGCTTCCGAGCTTGTTGATGATCGATTTGAGGCCGTTGTGGCCTGCGTGGCCGCCGCCCACCTTGACGCGCACGTCGCCCGGCTCGAGGTCGAGCTCGTCGTGCACCACGAGCAGCTCCTCGGGCTCGATCCTGTACTCGCGGCACAGCTTGGAGATGGGGCCGCCGCTTGTGTTCATGAAGTCCTGCGGCATCGCGAGCAGCACCTCGACGGGCCCCTCTGCCCCACGCACCTTGACCGTGGCCACCTTGGCGCCGCACTGGCTCTTCCAGTACCCCGCGCCCAGGCGGCTTCCCAGCTCCTCGACTGCGCGGAAGCCCGCGTTGTGGCGGGTGTTCTCATACTCCTCGCCGGGGTTACCCAGCCCCGCCACGAGGCGAATCTGCTTTGGCTGCGCTGCTGCCATGCTGCTCCTTCACAAACGGGCCGCGCGCCCATGAGGAACGCGCGGCCCAGACTAACAAACTGCTGCTAAGACCACTCAGCCCTAGAGGTTGAAGCGGCCACCCACCATGCCGGACACCGAGGTCTCAGTGAAGACGTGGTAGATGCACTCGGCGATCTCGTTGGCGACGGAGATCGTGTTGATCTTGCCCGTGAGGTTCTCCTCGGGCTGGGGCACGGAGTCGGTGACGACGCACTCCTCGATCGGGGCGTCGTTCAGGCGCTCCACGGCGGGGCCGGAGAAGATGCCGTGGGTGGCGCACACGTGGATGTCACCGGCGCCCATGGCCTTGAGCTCTCGGATGGCGGCGCACAGGGTACCGGCCGTGTCGATCATGTCGTCGTTGATGATGCAGGTCTTGCCCTTGATGTCGCCGATGATGCCCATGACCTCGGCCTGGTTGTGGTGCGGACGGCCCTTGTGGGCGATGGCGAGGTCGCAGCCGAGCATGTCGGAGAGCTTCTTGCAGGCCTTGGCACGGCCCACGTCGGGGGAGACGACGACGGTGTTCTCCCAGTCGAAGTTCTTGTTCTTGAAGTACTCGCCGAACAGCGGCAGGGCCGTGAGGTGGTTCACGGGGACGTCGAAGAAGCCCTCGATCTGGCCCTGGTGCAGGTCGAGCGTGATGACGCGGTCCACGCCGGCCGTCTCGAGCAGGTTGGCGACGAGGCGCGCGGTGATGGGCTCGCGGGGGCCGGCCTTGCGGTCCTGGCGGGCGTAGGCGTAGTGGGGGATGACGGCGGTGACGGAGCGGGCCGAGGCGCGGTGGGCGGCGTCGGCCACGATGAGCGTCTCCATCATGAGGTCGTTGACGTTCTTGCCCACGATGGACTGCACGAAGAACACGTCGCAGCCGCGGACCGTCTCGTCAAAGCGGGCGTAGATCTCGCCGTTGGCGAACTGCTCGAGCACGAGGCCGTCGACCTCGACCCCCAGGATGCCGGCGATGTCGGCCGCGAGCTTGGGGTTGCTCGAGCCGGAGTAAATCCTCAGCCGCTTCTTAATTGGGACGAGTTGATCGAGGTCTTCGTACATCTGGTTGCCGCCCTTCCGTCGACTCTTTGCTGGTTGCGCGCGGTGCCGGGCCCAAAAATGGGGGTTGGGCAGGCGGCGCCGTGGTCGCACGTCATCACATGGTACTTCATGAAGGTCGCCGCGAGCGCGTGCCCGCGGCGACTGGCTGGTTATTTCTGTGCGCGGAGCTTCTCGAAGTGGGCGGGAGCCCAGTCCTCGATGACCGTCTGGCGGGCGCGGCCCAGGGCCAGCGCGTCTGCCGGGACGGGCTCGGTGATGACCGAGCCGGCGGCCACGAGAGCGCCGTCGCCAATCTCGGCGGGGGCCACCATCATGGTGTCGGAGCCCACGAAGACGTTATCGCCGATGACGCTCTTGTGCTTGTGCACGCCGTCATAGTTGCAGGTGATGGAGCCCGCGCCGATGTTGACGCCCTCGCCCATCGTGGTGTCGCCGATGTAGGAGAGGTGCGGCACCTTGCTGCCGCGGCCAATCGTGGACTTCTTGATCTCGACGTGAGTGCCGGCCTTGGAGTTGTCGAGCATGTGGGTGCCGGGGCGCAGGTAGGCGCGCGGGCCGCAGTCGACGCCGTTCTCGAGCACGGCGTCGATGGCGACCGTCTCGTCGATGACGCAGTCGTTGCCGGCGCTCGTGTTGGTAAGGCGCGTGTTGGGGCCAAGCTGGCAGTTCTGCCCCACGTGGCAGGTGCCGATGAGGTGGGTCTGCGGCCAGACGATGGTGTCGCGGCCAATGGTGCAGTCCGGGCCGATCCAGGCCTGCGCGGGGTCGATGAACGTGACGCCGGCGGCCATGAGCTGCTCGTTGATGCGGTCGCGGGCGATGGTCGTGAGCTGGGCGAGCTGTGCGCGCGAGTTGACGCCCAGGCCCTCGCGCCAGTCGTCGCAGTGGAAGGCGCGCACGGCGTGGCCGTGGGACTTGAGGATCTCAAGCATGTCGGGCAGGTAGTACTCGCCCTGGGCGTTGTCGCAGCCAACCTCGCCGATGTGGGCCGCGAGCAGCGCGCCGTCGAAGGCGTAGCAGCCGGCGTTGCACTCGGTGAGCGTGGCGGCCTGCTCGGGCGTGCAGTCCTTCTGCTCGATGTTGCGCTCGATGGTGCCGTCGGCGGCCAGTACGATGCGGCCGTAGCCAAACGGGTCGGGCGGCACGATGGTGAAGGCCGTGGCCGCGGCGTTGCCGCCGCTCACGGACTCGGCGAAGGCGGCGACGGTCTGGCCGGTCACGAGGGGCAGGTCGCCGTTGAGCACCACGACGGGGCCGTCGCTGATGCCGGTGGCCTCGAGGGCAACCTTGACGGCGTGGCCGGTGCCCAGGCGCTCGGCCTGCTCGACGCACTCGACCGTGGCCGTGGCGCCTGCGTAGGCCTCGCTTACGATGGCGCGGACCTCGTCTGCGTGGCTGCCCACGACGACGATGACGCGCGTGCAGCCGCCGGCGATGGCGGCGTCTGCCACCCACGAGATCATGGGCTTGCCCAAGATCTTGTGCGAGACCTTGGCGTGGTTTGACTTCATGCGGGTGCCCTCGCCGGCGGCGAGGATGATGGCGGTGGCGTTTGCCATGGATGCCTCCGTTGGTGTGGTTTCACAACAGAAGGCCATGATAACTCAGGGATGTGGAGCGCCCGAGGGGTGGGGGAGGGCGAGGGCCCGCGGCGCTGGTACGCGGCGTGGTTCTCAGCCATGTGATGGAGGCGGGCACGTTCCCACTGTCATGGCAGCAAAAAGCCAGCGCATCGCTGGGGTACTAGGATTCGAACCTAGGTAACGGGAATCAAAATCCCGGGTCCTAACCACTGGACGATACCCCAGCGACGAGCTGGCGAAGGTAAGTGTAGCAGCTCGGCCCGCCTTTGGGCGAGCGCGAGGACTGGGACGGTTGCTCAGGCAGGTATTGTCCCACTACAGAAGGTAGCGCTCGACGAAGTCGGCGAGACCGTCCTGCTCGTTGGTGAGGCCCAGCACGTAGTCGGCCGCCTCGCGGGCGACGGGCGTGGCGTTGCCCATCGCGATGCCCAGGCCCGCGGCGCGCAGCATCTCGACGTCGTTTCCCGAGTCGCCGATGACGCAGACGTTGTCGAGCGTGCAGCCCAAGCGCCGGGCGAGCAGGTCCAGGCCGCCCGCCTTGCTCACGCCCGGCACGTTGAACTCGACGTTGTTGGGGCCGCAGGCGTTGGCCGTGAGGTCAAGCTCGCGGCCAAGGGTCAGGAAGTCGTCGTCCGTCCAGGGGCTTGCGTAGCGCACGCCCACCTTGGTGACGCCCCAGCGGTTGGCCTCGATGAGGGCGGGCACGTCGCAGCAGGTGAGCGGCTCGCTCCAGCGCTCGGGGCCGCGCACGCGCACGTACTCCTCGCGGCTGATGCAGTCGCCCAGGCGCGTGCCGTAGGGGTCGTCGAGGCACAGGTAGATGACCACGCCGGGCTGCTTGAGCCGGCGGATGAGCTCCGCGGCCTTGGCGGGGCCGATGACCTCGTGGTTGAGGAAGGTGCCGTGCACAAGGTTGCACACGGTGGCGCCGCACGCGCACACGGTGTAGTGGAAGTCGTCCATGCCCAGAACGCTCTGGGTGAGCCGCTGCCAGGTGCGGCCGGTGGTGGGCACGGGCTCGATGCCATGGCCGAGCAGGGCGCGGACGGCTGCCTTGGTGCGCGGTGCCACGCTCTTGTCGTCCCTCAGGAAGGTCCCGTCGAGGTCGAAGCCAAAGATCTTGATGTCGGCGGCCTTGGCCGCGACCTCTTCTGCCGTCATGCCCATGCGTTGTGCCCCTTTCGTGTCGTTGCTCCCCATGATAGCGGCGGCGGGCGCGGGACGCGGGGCGGACATCCGTGCCGCCCACAGGTGCTCGCCGCCCGCGACAACGCCGCTCACATCTGCTTGCCGCCCGTGCCGGCCGCATACGCTTGCCGTCCGCTGCCCGCAACGGCCTTGCCCCCGCAGCCGCTCCTCGAAGCCTCGCTTGCCAACGCCCGCGCGTCTGCTACAGCGAGCAGACTAATGAATTGAGAGGACGAGATGGACGCACGCGTTAACATGAGCGCACTGCTTCTGGGCCTAGGGCTACTACCTGCGGGTACGCGCTAGGGCCATCTCTCTTATCCATTTGTTTGGCACCCGTGCGCGTTCGCAACTTTGGCGACTGCTGCGCATGGGTATTTTTTTCTTTTCCAGACCCATAGGCTCCCCGCACGCGGTCGCCCTACCCACGAGAGACGCACCACAGCGAAGGAGCACACCATGAGCCGCAAGATCGCAATCTTTGACACCACCCTGCGCGACGGCGAGCAGTCGCCCGGCGCAAGCATGAATACCGAGGAAAAGCTCACCATCGCGCGCCAGCTCGTGCGCATGAACGTCGACGTCATCGAGGCGGGCTTCCCCATCTCGAGCCCGGGCGTCTCGCCCTGGCATAGAGGGCGACTTGGGCCTGCGCGGCCTTCTCGCGTTGGTGCTTCTCGCGCTGGTGCCTCGCGAAACGAAAACGGGCGTCCGTCTCGCATGAGGCGGGCGCCCGTTGCAGGGCAAACGAAGAGAGACGCGACCCCGACTGCCGGGGCCGCGCCTCTTTATGTGCTGGTCGATGGAGGTTGCGCTAGTGCTTCTTAGCCCGCACGGCCCTAACGATTGCCACGACTATTCCCACAAGGACGAGGGCGGCAATAACGTAGATCACCAGAAGCTCGGGAAATCCGATTCCATAGACCATGACTCCTCCTTCTTCCTCTGCCTTGCCAGTGTCCGCTAAATTGCGGACACCTGCAGAATAGCAGGAGCGGGACGGGCCGTGGGGCTCGATGGGCAACGAAGTCGGCGAGCGCTAGGCCTGCTCGGCCTCCTTCTTGTCTTGGATCTTGCGGATCTCGGGCAGGATGAAGCCCAGGGCGATGAGCACCACGGGCGTCACCACGTTGAGGATCATGGTGAAGGGGTCCTCGGAGTACATGCCAAAGACGCAGCAGGCAAGCGTCACGAACAGGCACCAGGCGCCCAGAACGATGCCCAAGACCTTGCCCTTGGTGAACTTGTACTCCTGGCCAAAGCGGTCGCCCGCCTTCTTGAGCAGGATGTAGGCAACGAACACCCAGATGTAGCGCAGCGGCATGCAGACCGAGTTGAGCTTGTTGAGCTGGGTGAGGACGGCCGCGGCGCCGGGCACCACGATCTGGGCGAGGATGATCGAGCCGCTGAGCACCACGACCATCTTGATGCCGTTGATGTAGGCGCCCTTGTCGTTCTGCTTGAGCAGGCCCTTGGGCACGAACTGGCGGGCGTTCTCGTCGCCCAGAAGCATGCGCAGCGGCGCGTCGATGGAGACGACGAGCGTGGAGAACTGGCCGATGGCGTTGCAGGCGGCGTAGATGACCATGAGCAGATTGCCCACGCCGTAGTAGTTGCCCAGCTTCTGGAAGGCCCAGTAGGAGCCGTTGGCGACATAGGAGTTGAAGTTGGCGTTGACCTCGGCCGGATCGAACATCATGCCCATGGCGACGGTGCCGAGCAGGGCACACACCAGGACCATGATCACGGTGAAGATGATGCTCTTGGGGAACTCGCGGGCGGGGTTGCCGTCGGTCTTGTTGACGTAGGGGCTGATCTTCTCGATGCCGCCCACGGCAAACACCAAGATCGACAGGTTGGTGATGTAGGTGAAGTCGATGTTGGGCACGAGCTTGTCGGGCGACAGGTCGATGGGCAGGTAGCCACCGTTGGGGTTGATGGCGGGCGCGGCGAACATCATGAGAATGTAGAGCAGACTCATGACGAACATCGAGGAGCCGGCGATGGTCGCGAGCTTCTTGAGCGGGTTGAGGCCGCGGCTTGCCACCCAGCAGAAGATGAGGAACACGGCGAGCGTCGCGAGCTGGATCGCGATCGTGGGGAACGAGTCGTACGTCTCGGCGTTGCCAAAGACCATCCAGCTGAGGGCCTTGAGGCCGCCGGAGCCCTTCGACGCGATGTAGGAGACGTGCACGGCCCAGTAGGTCCAGCCGGCGAAGTAGGCGATCTTGGCCGTGGACGTGCCCTTGATCCATGACGTGACGCCGCCGCCTTCGCTCTTGAAGGCACTGCCGAGCTCACCGACCATGAGCGCGTAGGGGATGAAGTACAGGACGAACATGAGGACCCAAGAGAAGATGACCTGGGTGCCGTTGAAGTACATGTAGCCGTTGCTGACGTTGCCGAAGCTCCAGAGGGTCGAGAACGTCATAAAGCTCAGGATGTACCACTTGATCTTCCCGTTGCTTTCCTTTTGCATAAACACCTCTTTTGATAAAACGCCGTACCTGAAACAGAAATTACAAGTATGTTAACTTGCAGGTTAAAATGGTGCAATTGAGAGGGCGAGCGGCCGGTATTTGCCGGTGAAGGCTGCAGGAAATGCATAATGTCGGCATGTTATGAATATAAGGGACACTTTGGGCGCGCGAGGGGCCGCGTGCGATGTGGTCGCGCCGTGCGACCCCTCGCACAGGCCTGCCGATGGGTGCTAGCATGGCTCGCGAAACCAAACATCGGAGGTTGGAATGAAGATCTGTGACAGCATCGCCTACGTGGGCGTGAACGACCACGACATCGACCTGTTCGAGGGTCAGTACGACGTGCGCGAGAACGGCATGTCGTACAACTCCTACGTGGTCCTGGGCAGCGATAAGGTGGCCGTGACCGACACGGTCGACGCCCACTTCGTTGACGAGTGGCTGGCCAACGTCGAGGCCGCACTCGCGGGCCGCACGCCCGACTACCTGGTGGTTCACCACATGGAGCCCGACCACTCCGCCGGCATCGCCGCTTTTATGGAGCGCTACCCGGCCGCGCAGGTCGTGGCCTCCGCCGCCGCTTTCAAGATGATGGTCGCCTACTTTGGCACCGACTTCGCCGACCGCAAGATCGTGGCCAAGGAGGGCTTTGAGCTCGAGCTTGGCGACCGCAACCTCACCTTCGTGGGCGCCCCCAACGTGCACTGGCCCGAGGTGCTCTTCTCGTATGACGCCGCCGACAAGACGCTCTTCTCGGCGGACGCGTTTGGCAAGTTTGACGCGCTCGACGTCGAGGACCCCGAGGGCTGGGCGTGCGAGGCCCGTCGCTACTACTTTGGCATCGTGGGCAAGTTCGGCAAGAACGTGCAGGCCGTGCTGAAGAAGGCCGCGGCGCTCGACATCGAGCGCATCTGCCCGCTGCACGGTCCCGTGCTCGACGAGAACCTGGGCTACTACCTGGGCCTCTACAACACCTGGTCGAGCTACGAGCCCGAGGACGAGGGCGTAACGATTGCCTACTCGTCGGTCTACGGCAACACCCGCGCGGCCGCCCTGGCGCTCGCCGACGCGCTCAAGGGCCATGGCGTCGTGGTGTCGACGTTTGACCTTGCGCGCGACGACATGGCCAAGGCCGTCGAGGACGCCTTCCGCTATGACCGCCTGGTGCTCGCGAGCATCACCTACGCCGGCTCGATCTTCCCGCACATGAGCACGTTCATCCACACGCTCGCCGAGCACGCCTACCAGAACCGCCGCGTGGCGCTCATCGAGAGCGGATCGTGGGCGCCGACGGCCGCCAAGGTCATGCGTGCCGAGCTCGAGCAGATGAAGGGCATCGAGGTCGCCGACACCGTCGTGACGGTGCGCGGTGCACTCGACGACGCCTCACGCGCCCAGATCGAGGCCCTGGCAGACGAGCTGGCCGCGCCTGCGCGCGCCGAGTAGGGACAAGCAAGAGTTGTAGGGCCCGCGCGCGGCTGCGACGCCGTGCACGGGCCCCTTCGTGAGAAGGAGAAGGGCGTGGCCGGAAAGACCTCCCGAAGCGCCGCCGACCTGTCGAAGCCCCTGCGCCTCGTGTGCGTGGGGCTGCTCGTGCTGCTTGGGTTCTCCCTGGGCTGCTCGGAGTTCGTTGTCATTGGCATCGAGCAGAACATCGCCGACTCGTTTGGCGTGACGCTTGCCCAGGCGGGCGAGCTCATCAGCGTCTTTGCGCTGACCTATGCCGTGATGACGCCCGTCCTGGCCATTGCGACCGGGCGCTTCAGGCGCTTCCAGCTGCTGGTTGTCTATGCCGCGGTCTTCTGCGCGGCCAACCTCGTGCAGGCGCTGGCCCCCACGTTCACGGTGCTGTTGGTCTCGCGCGTGCTGATTGGCGCGGTGTCGGGCGCCTTCCTGGCCGTGGGCGTGACGTTCATCCCCGAGCTGCTCGACCCCAGCCGCATGTCGATGGGCATCTCCGTGGTGTACGCGGCGTTCTCGGTGGCGATGGTCATCTCGACCTCCGCCGGCAAGACGGCCGCCGAGCTGCTCGACTGGTGCGTGGCCCCGTGGGCGACGTTCGTGCTGGCGGTGGTGACGTGCGCGCTGCTGCTGGCGCTGCTGCCGCGCGAGGGTGCCACCGACGAGCCCGCCATGATGCGCGACCAGGTGGGCCTGCTCGCCGAGCCGCAGGTGCTCACGGGCATCCTCATCTTCGTGTTTGGCGTGGGCTGCGTGTACGTGTTCTACGGCTACGTGACGCCCTACCTCGAGCAGGTGCTGGGGCTGGCCCCCATGGAGGCGTCGGCCGCGCTCATGTGCTACGGCGTGGTGTGCTTCTTCTCGAACCTGCTGAGCGGCTGGATTGACGCGCGCTTTGGCATGAAGGCGCTCGTGGTGACGTTTGCCCTGCTCTCGGCCCTGCTCTTTGGCCTGTGGGCGCTGGGCTCCACGATGCCTGCGGCCCTTGGCGTGGTGATGGGCGTCGCGCTGCTCATGTACGTGGCCTCGGTGCCGTGCATCTCGGCGTTCATGGAGTGCGCGAGGCGCAGCCACCCCAAGGCGCTGACGCTCGCGAGCTCGCTCGAGCCGATGGCGTTCAACATTGGCATCGCGTTTGGCACGGCCGTGGGCGGTGCCGTGGTGAGCGGCCCCGGGCTTGCGAGCGTGGGCCTCGTGGGCGGCGCGTTTGCCCTCGTGGCGTTGGCGCTGGTGGCCATCACCTGCAGCCTTGCGAAGCGCGCACGCCGCGCGGCGGCGTAGCGCGGAGGCCGTTGCGGACCGGATGCTCTGCAACGGCGTAGCGCGGTGATATTGCGCAGGCGTAGAGAGGTGGCCGTTGCGGCTTGGATGCCGTGCGGTGGCGTAGCGCGGTGACATCGGCGGCCTCATCTTGCTGGCCGGCCCCCTGCCTGGCGTGCCCCGAAGCCCATTGGCGGCTTCGGGGCATTTTTTTGTGCCCATTTTTGGGGTGCGACTTGCCGGTTGGGCTGTCCCTTAGAAAAAATGTCATCAAGTAGGTACCCTATTCGGAACTTGCCGAGTAGACCGCTTGATTGGCAGCTCGCGACCTGCGGTTTTGTTGGCGCTTGAGGCCGCATGCATTGCAGGGGACCAATGAGGATACCGACTTGACGATGTTTTTTGATGCGGAAGCCCTCTACGGTCCGTCCGACCCCGCTCGGGCCTGTTGCGGGCTGCTAACCTAGGTCACGAAGGGCCGCGAGAGGGGACAAACGTGATCAAGGCCGCATTCTTTGACGTCGACGGCACGCTGCTGAGCAAGTCGACCAACCACCTCATTCCGCCATCGACCAAGGCGGCGCTTGCCGAGCTGCGCCGCCGTGGCATCAAGTGCGTGCTGTGCACGGGCCGTCCGCCCATTCAGCTGCCGCCCTGCATCGCCGAGGGCTTTCCGGGCTTCGAGGGCGGCTTCGACGCCTACGTCACCATGACGGGGTCGCTGTGCTACGACGCCGAGGGCACCTACTTTGACGTGCGCATTGACCGTGGCCCCTGCGAGCGTCTGGTCGAGCAGATAGAGGCCGGTGCGTTCGACGCCATTGTCCTCACGCGCGAGAACTCCTGGGCCAGCTGCGATTCCGAGCGCATCCACGAGCTCGAGCGCATGGTGGCCAGCACCTATCCCATCCACGACCCACGCTTGTCGCTCGATGAGGGCATCTACCAGTTCTGCGTCTTTGTGCCGCCCGCGGAGCAGGGTCGGGTCGAGCAGATTATGAGCGACTGCATCGTGGCCCGCTGGTGCGACCTGTTCTGCGACGTGGTGCCCGCCACCAGCAGCAAGCCTGCGGGCGTGCGCGCCACGATGGAGCGCTTTGGCTTGGAGGGCGCCGAGGCCATCGCCTTTGGCGACGGCGGCAACGACGCTACGATGCTCCAGTACTGCACGGTGGGCGTGGCTATGGGCAACGGCACCGACGAGGCCAAGGCGGCCGCCGACTACGTCACCGACAACATCGAGGACGATGGCATCGCAAACGCCCTGCGTCACTTTGGACTGATCGACTAGCGCGGCGCGTCCGCGGGTAAGGAGGCTTTCATGAGCGAGTTCGAGGAGCTGGCACGTCGTGCCGAGAGGGACTTTGACCTGGGCGACTTTGCTCGCGTGGTGAGGGGGTGCCGCACCTTTCGCCGCTTCGATGAGGGAGACCCCATCCCCGAGGCCCTCATGATCGAGCTGGTGGACCTCGCGCGCGTGGTGGCGAGCGGCGCCAACCGCCTGCCGCTACGCTATCGCATCGTGAGTGCAGCCTCCGAGCGCGACGCCGTGTTTGCCCAGCTTGCGTGGGCGGGCGCCCTCAAGGACTGGGATGGCCCCGCGCGGGGCGAGCGCCCCACCGGCTACATCGTGATCTGCGATGCGGGCCATGGCGCCACCACGGCAGTCGACGAGGGCATCGCCGCCCAGACGGTCATGCTCGCCGCGCGCCAGGCGGGCTATGGCGGCTGCATGCTCCACGCGTTCAACAAGCAGAAGGTGAGCGAGGCGCTGGGCCTCGAGGCCGCCGACGTGGCGCCCCTCATGGTGGTGGCCCTAGGCCGTCCGGCCGAGGAGGTGGTGCTTGAGCCGCTCGAGGCCTCGCCCAACGGGGCCACCACCTACTGGCGCGACGGCGCGAGCGTCCACCACGTGCCCAAGCTCTCGCTGGAGCAGGCGCTCGTCTAGCAACTTGGGACAGGATAGCCCGGAGCCTTATCGTCCCAAACCGCAGGAAAAGTGGGGCGAAATAGCTCCGGGTTTAACTGTCCCAAGTGGAAAATGATGACGGGGCGGCAGCCGATGTGGTTGTCGCCCCGCCTTTGCTTGCTGACGCAAAGCCCCGCCTGCGCCCTACTGCTGCAGGGACTCTAGGCCGAGAAGCGCGGCACCAATGGCTCCGCACAGCTGCGAGCTGGGGTTTGTTGCCACGGGCGCCCCGAGCACGTCCTCGAGCGCGCGCACAACGCCCTCGTTTTGGGCCACGCCGCCGGTCATGAGGTAGGCGGGCTCGGCCTTGACGCGCCTCGCGAGCGCGGCCGTCTTGGTCGCCACGCTCATGTCGAGGCCGTGCACGATGTCGGCCACAGGCGTGTCGTCGGCCACGAGGGTGATGACCTCGCTCTCGGCAAAGACCGTGCACATGCTCGAGATCTTGACGTCGTGCTTCCACTCGAGGCCCACGCGGCAGAACTCGTCGAGCGTAAGCTCCATGGCACGGGCCGTGGCCTCGAGGAAGCGCCCGGTGCCGGCCGCGCACTTGTCGTTCATCACGAAGTTGGCGACGCCGCCCGCCTCGTCGAGGTGGATGACCTTGGAGTCCTGGCCGCCGATGTCGATGACGGTACGGGCCTCGGGCATGAGGTGGTGCGCGCCGCGGGCATGGCAGGTGATCTCGGTGATGGCGCAGTCCATGCCCTCGATGTTGTCGCGGCCGTAGCCGGTGGCGACGCGTAGGGTGAGGTCGTCGTTGGAGAGGCCCGCCTGCTTGAGCACCTCGTCGATGGCGCGGCGTGCGCCCGCGGAGGCCTTGGCGCCCGTGGGCACGATGACGCTCGCCACTATCTGGCCGTCGCCGTCCGCCACCACGGCGTCGGTCGAGGTGGAGCCCGAGTCGATGCCCAGCACGTAGATAGGGCCGTTGGCGGGCATCGTCACGCCCGTGGCGCCCGTCTCGGCCACGTCGTGGAGCGTCTCGTCGAACGCCTTGAGCCTCGTGCGCAGCTGGCCCGCGCTCTGGCGCGTGCCGTCGGTCTCGATCTTGAGCATGGGAACCTCGCTTGCCCGTGTGGCCTCGAGGTACTCGAAGCCGTAGTAGTCGCAGAACTTCATGGTGTGGTAGATGACGCCTTGCTGGCCCGGCGCGCCCACGAGCGCGGACCTCTCGGCCGCGTCTGCCATGCGCATACACGGCAGCTGATTGAGCAGGGCGTCCGCGTACCAGTCGAGAAAGGCGCCGAGGTCGTCGCGGGGTGCGGCGGGGGCGGCGTCGCGTGCGGTCGCGTCGCCCATGGCATCGCCTGCGTCCGCGCAGCCGTGGCAGGCGCTCGCCGGTGCGCGCACGAGCGAGGGCGGTGGGCTCGCCACCTGCCTGAATCCGGTGCAGGTGCCGTTCTCGACGTGGAGCGACAGCTCGTCGCGGCAGGTGTCGATGAGCGACAGCGGCGCGTGGGCGCCCAGGAGGGTCACGCGCTCGTCGGTGCGGGGCACGGGCGCGTCAAAGCTCGCGCAGGCCCGGGCGATGTCGAACTCGCGGCCGCTCCAGGTGGCGAAGGCGTCGGCGAGAGCGCGCAGCTGCGCGCGGAAGCGGGCGACCTCGCGAGGCCCGCGCAGATGCGGCAGGGCGACGAGCCACAAAAAGTCGAGGCATCCCTCGTGCTTGAGGATATCGTAGGTGCGGCGCATGACGTCGCAGCAGCTCGTGAGCACCATCGCGTGGACCTCGGGCTGGTGTGCGTAGGCCAGAAGCGACTTTCCGTAGCCGCACAGGTTGGGGTGGGCGAGCTCCTCGGCCACCTCAAAGCTCTCGGCCTCGAAGGTGCAGGGCCAGCAGCCCGCGCCAAAGCCGGCGAGCAGCTCGGCTGGCACGTACTTGCAGGGGTAGTGGACGGTGAGGTCGTCGGCGCCTGCCTCGGTGTCATTGGCGGCAACCGCCGCAGTGTCGGCGCCTGCCGCGGCGCTGGGTGCGGTTGTTGCGGCGCCGGGTGCGCTCGTCACGGCGCCGGTGCCCGTTGCGCCCGCCACGTTATTGCCGTTGCCGGCAGTGGCGGCCTGCCAGCGGCCCATCGTCGCCGCGCCGTCCCTCTCGAACTCGTCTGCCATCTAGGCCACCTCCCCGCGGCGCGCCTCGAGCATCTCGAGAAATGCGCCCATCCTCGTTGTGCTCTGACCCTCGGGGTTGTTGGAGCGGTGGCAACCGTCGCCGTCGAGCGTGAGCGTGGGAATGCCCGCCGCCTCGAGCTCGCGCTTCGCCAGCTGCGAGGCGCCCATCGTCTCCTTGCAGCCCCAGTGGCAGAACAGCACGACGCCGTCTGCGTCCGTGACCTCGGCCAGCGTGCGCAGCCGCTCGATGCGGCGGGTGGCAGGGCCGTTGAACGTGTTCTTGATGAGGCGCTCGGCCATCGCGAGCCAGGGGTCGCTCGCGTCGTGGTCCCAGGCGGGGCGCGTGGCGTCGTAGTGCCAGGTGCCACCCTTGCCCTCGCGCACGAGGCGCGCCAGGCTCGCCTGGTCAAAGCTCATGTCCGACGCCACAATCTGGGCGTGCGGGTTGGTGTCGATCATGGCCTGCAGCCCGGGCGAGAAGAACGGCGCGAGGTGGCCCCAGACGAGCGAGCTCCCCTCGAAGCGGCGGGCGTGCGCGAGGTCGTCGAGCATGCGCGTGGCCATCCGCTCGACGTCGCGCTCGCCCAGCGAGGGGTGCAGCGCAAGCGCCGTCTGCATCTCGAGGCCCATGTCGTTTGCGAGGTAGCGCCCGCGGCGGCGCGGCAGCGTGCGCACCATGGCGTCGAGCGTGACCTGGCTGCGAGCCACGCGCTCGCGCAGCTGGTCCTCGTCGAGGGTGCGGCCAAAGGTCTGCTCGCAGGTGGCGGCGAGTTCGCGCAGCTGGTCGGCCACGTAGGCGCAGGCGTCCTCGTCATAGGAGTAGGGGACGTCGACGTAGACGTGCGGGCTGCCAAGCTCCTGGCCCGGCCAGCGGAAGGTGGTGTTGTTGGCGTCGCAGGCCACCGAGCAGTTGGCGATCAGGCGGGGAGCGGCGAGCACCTTGGTGGCCGCGGCTCCCAGCAGGACCTTGTGGAATGAGCAGTACGTCTCGGGCACGCCGCGCTGCTCGGCCTCCTCGACCAGGCCGTTCTCGGCATGGGTGGCACAGATGAAGTCCGCGAGGGCCTCGGCCACGAGCGGCCGCAGCCCCATGGCGTGGAAGATCTCTGTGGGCAGGAAGATGCTCGTGAGGACTGTCTCGCCGGGATGCTCGAGGGCGTTCGTAACGCTCTCGAGCGCCACGCGGGCGCCGACGCGCGCGCCCGAGAGCTGCGCGCGCTCGGGGAGGTGGCGCGTCTGGAAGCGCTTGGCCCTGAAGCCCGTGAGCAGCAGGTTTGCCGCCCGCTGCGGATTGGTGCCGTACTGTCTCTCGATGAGCGAACCAAACCGGTCAACGATTACGTTGGTCGTAAAGCCGCTTCCGTTCACGTTGTCGCCCCTCTCCCTTGATTTGCAGCGATACATGATAGCGCCCGCCGTTCGAATTGGTGGCCTTACATAATACTGCCCGCCCTCTCGGTGTGGAGGAGGCGGGCTGGTTGGCTACGAACACGATACGGTTGGGAGGGGGCGGGCGCGGAGCCGTCCCTGGCGCGGGCATGCTTCCACATGGGTGGGGCCACGCTTTCACATGGGGCAGCCGCACGCTTCCACAGAATCCTAGGAATGTGCGCTAAACTGCATTTAACGGATAACCATAACGGCATTTTCCTAGGATTCTGCAGTCTGAGGCGGGCCGGTGCTCGCGGCTTGGCCTAGCGCTCGAAGAGCTCGCAGACGTCGAGGTCAAGGCCGCTGGCCTCGATTTGGGTGCGGCCGCCAAAGACGCACATGCCGTGGGCGCCTTCGAGCTTGGAGAGGGGCTCGGCCAGGGCGCGCACGTCCTCGACCGTGGTCGCGAGCATCTGGGAGCGGATCTTGGCGCGCCAGCTGCCGTCGCGGCCCGAGAGGCGCGCGGCGTCGAGCCTGCGGCCCAGCGAGCGCGGCTTCACGGGCGCGTCCATGCCCGCGACGCCGGCCACGATGAAGCCCGTGAGCTCGGCGGGCGTGGGATCCCAGCTGGCAAGCCACTCGCTCGCGCGCTCGAAGCGGCCCGCCGTGGGGTCGACCGCCGGGTCGCGGTAGGAGTAGAACTGCAGCAGCGAGTCGGCCGTGCAACGGAAGCCGCAGCCGTAGGCGCCGCCCAGCACGCGGACCTCGTTCCACAGGTAGTCGTAGGACAGCGCTTGCGAGGCCACGCGCCACGCGCCGCTGAGCTCGGTGCCCACGCTCAGGCCGTCCATGCCCTCGCCCACGAAGCAGACGTTGGCGGGCACGACGAAGGCCTCGGAGCGCACCTGCGGCATGGGCACGACGAGCCGGGGCGCATCCGCCGCGGCGGCAAAGAGCCCCAGGTCGGATGCGTTGTCCCAGTAGGCGGCGAGGTCTGCCTCGGGTCCCGTGAAGCTCATCTCGCAGTTGTTCGCCGAGAAGATGCGGCGGCGCAGGTCGTCGAGCTTGGCCACGAGCGCGTCAGCGCGCTCGTCGAAGTGGTCGAGAAGATCGCGCAGGAAGCGGTAGAAGCCAACGCCGCCCAGCATGTCGGACACCTCGGCGGAGGCGCGGAACTGCGCACCCACGCGAGCGAGTGCGGCGGCGTGGCCCGAGTCGACGAAGGCCTGCTCCATGCCCACGCGGCGCTGCTCGAGGATGTCGCGGATGCGGCGCGTGTCGGCGAGGTTCGTCTCGGCCCAGATCTCGCACGGGAGCTCGGCGAGCCAGCGGGCGTTCTCGGAAAGCGAGCTTGCTCCCACGACGAACTTGGGGCGGGCGCTCAGCGGGTCGTCGTCGGTGGAGTAGACCTCCGAGAAGAACGACAGGCCGCCCAGCTTGGCCTCGCAGATGGTGTCGAGCTCGTAGGCGCTGTGGCGCGCGGTGTCGAGCTTGCCGAGGAGGTTCGCGAGCACGCTCACGTAGGGCAGCTCGTTATAGGAGACGTGGCCAAGGTCGAAGTACCAGTAGGCGTAGTCGATGCGGCGCGTGTCGATGAGGTGGTGGTAACAGGGGACGGGCGCGTCTGCCTGCACCGTCTTGGGGTCTGCCGCGGCCTCGCCGATGTCTGAGAGCGAGAGGTGCGGCAGCGTCGCGAGCGTCTCGGGCGTGTCGGGTGCGGCCTGCTCGGCGTGGAGCTCGGCGGCCTCGCGGGCAATGGCGGCGAGGTCGTCTTCGCTCAGGCCCTCGCGGACCTTTGCCAGGCGCTGGGCCTCCTCGGTGGCACCCTCGCTCGGGGTGGGCACGACCTCCACGCAGCAGCGGTGGGCGTTGTGGCAGACGGCCTCGTCGAGCAGGCACTCGAAGTAGCCGTCCCCAAGGCCGGCGCGGATCTGGGACAGGGCGTCCTCGTAGCGCAGGTAGCTCGTGGCATCGTCGTCGCTGTAGAGCCAGCCGTTCATGGCCTGGATGGCCAGGCCCACGCCGTCGGGGTAACCAAAGTCGCCCTCGCGCAGGTTGAACTCGGCCTGGGCGAGCGATGCCTCGAGGTTGTCGGCCCCAAGGCCGTCTTCCACGAGCTTGGCGCACGTCTGCTCGACGAGCTGCTCGAACTGCTCGGCCACGCCGGGCTTTGCCCCCTGGAGCTCGAAGATGAGGCAGGGCTGCAGGATGCCGTCGTAGAGGTAGCCCTGCACGTCGCTGCCGAGGTCGGCGTCGAGGATGGCACGCTTGAGCGGGGCCTCGTTGGAGCCCACGAGGGCATCTACCAGCACGTCTGCCGCGAGCACGCGCTCGCGCTGGCCCGCCGTGGCAAACACGTATGCCACGCCCACGCAGGCGTTGTCGGGCGTGGTGTCCATGGGCATGCGCACGAGACCGCCCTCGCGCGGCTCGCACAGGGGCAGCTCGTTGGGGGAGCCAGCGGCCGGGCGGGCGGCGTCGAAGCGCTTGCCCAGGAAGGCGAGCTTCTCCTCGATGTCGAGGTTGCCGTAGAGGACGGTGTAGGAGTTGGCGAGCTGGTAGTGGCGCGCGTGGGTGTCGAGGAACTCCTCGTAGGTGAGGGAGGGGATGGCCTTGGGGTCGCCGCCCGAGACCCAGCCGTAGGGGGTCTCGCCAAACAGCGCGCGCATCATGCCGCAGATGAGGATCTCCTCGGGGCTCGACAGTGCGCCCTTCATCTCGTTGTAGACGACGCCATTGAGGGTGAGCTCGCCGCCCCTCTCGGCATCTTGAGTGCTGGTTGCATCGGCGGCCTGGGCGGCATCGGTGCCGGCGAGCTCGTAGTGCCAGCCCTCCTGCTCGAAGATGCGGCGGCGCTGGTAGATGGCGGGATGCAGCACCGCGTCGAGGTAGATGTCCATGAGGTTCTCGAGGTCGCGGTCGTTGGTGGAGGAGACTGGGTACATGGTCTTGTCCGGGAACGTGAGGGCGTTGAGGAACGTCTGCATGGAGCTCTTGAGCAGGTGGACGAACGGCTCCTTGACCGGGAAGCGGCCCGAGCCGCACAGCACCGAGTGCTCGAGGATGTGGAAGACGCCCGTGTCGTTGGCGGGCGGCG
>UQSV01000026.1 GCA_900543875.1 uncultured Coriobacteriaceae bacterium
ATGTGTTAGGCGCGCCGCCAGCGTTCATCCTGAGCCAGGATCGAACTCTCCGTTCAAATGCCAGCCGGTGAACCGGCTTCGATTCGTGTTCGGGTCCGACCCGTCGCTCCGATCGCTGTTTCGCTTCTCGGACTCACTGATTCTTTGGAAGGAATTGAGGGCGTGTCCATGTGACACACTCTCGTCAACCATCTTCAAGATCTGCTTGTCTGTCTGGTCCGCGTCTCTTCGATCGCGGTATCCGGTTCTCAAGGTTCGCCCTGGTCGCGGCCGTCGCTGTCTGCGGCGGTGCGCGGCGCGAGGAAGTAATATACGCCGCATGCGGTGGCGTGGCAAGGCGTCCACGGTTCCTACACATTTGGGCGGGAGGCTCAGGCGCCACCTCATTTCGCACTGCTTGCGGAGTCTCTTCTTGACCGCGCTCTACGGCGCAGGGCTCCTAATGCACCCGGTATAGGCCTTGCTTATCCGCGGCGGGAGCACACGCCCCACTCGCATCACAAGCATTCGTCAGCTACATCACCTGCTGCAGCGCTCAGCTTCACTCCGAAAGCGCCCACTCGCTAACCGGGAGAATCGACGCCCCCGCCACGCTCGTAGCCGACTCTGACCTCATGACCACAAATCGATGGTCGCAGTCGATGCCGAGTTTTTCTCCAACAGAATTGAGATGACGAAGGAACGAGCTCCGATATGGCATGGAAGTTTTTATTTCTACAAGCTCGACGTTTCGTCTATTCATTGCTTCAACAAGATCGACTTCGGCCCCGTTAGAGTCTCGATAGAAGTGGAGCTCTGGCTTCCTCCCATTATTGACGTGAGCTTTCAGTTGTTCAGAAATGACCGCATTCTCAAAGACGGGGCCTAGGTACTGGTCCTGGGTTAGTTCGGCGGCACTCTCAAAAGACAAAATGCTGCAGAGCAATCCCGTATCGTAGAAGTAGACCTTAGGGGTCTTGATCAATCTCTTTTTGGCATTCGAATAGTAAAGCTGCAGCAGATATACAACGTAGGACTGCTCAAGGATGGAAAGCCACGAGCGAACCGTGTTAGAAGAAACACCTAGCTGCGATGCCATAGAACATAGCGACGACGCCCGCGATTGCCAGCGGCGCCGGGGCGTAGCTCACGTACATGGCCTCGTTGTAACCCGGCATAACGCAGGTGACGAGCAGCGTTGCCACGCTCGTCACCGCAAGGAACAGGATGCAGCAGGCAAGGAGGACGTGGTCGAGAACTGCCTTGGATTCGCTTGTTTCTGGCATTCGGTCTTCTCCGCTTGGAAATCGAACTCGCACTCGGAATCTTCCCCCTGGGGAAGATTGTGGCTCTTCTCGGCATAATCATACGTATAGGTAAGATTTTGGGCACGGCGCACGAGCCGCGGGTGGCGCGGTTGCGCGCTTTTGGGCGCGCCGGGCGCCGCCGCGACCCCCTCACAAAAAGAGGGGCCGCGCGCGGCGGCCCCTCGGGCATCGCTATAACGTGCCTAGACTGGGGCCAGATAGACCGTTTGCCCAGCGACGACGTCTGCAGCTTACGCCAGCAGGCTGGTCTTGGCAGCCTCGGCGAGCTTGTCGTTGAGCGCCTGGGACTCCTCGCGCGTGGCGCCCTTGCTGAACAGGTAGGCCTTGATCTTGGGCTCGGTGCCAGACGGGCGCACAATAACCTTGACGCCCTCGCCCAGCTGGAACTCGAGAACGTTGCTCTTGGGCAGCAGCTGCTCGGGGCACGAGCCATCGCCACCGGCAACCGTCATGGTGACGTCTGCCTTGTAGTCGACGAAGCCCTGCACCGGCATGCCGGCAATCTGCGCGGGCGGGTTCTCGCGCAGGCCACTCATGATGCCGGCCATCTTGTCGGCGCCGGCCGCGCCCGGGAAGCTCACGTTGACGACGCCGTTGAGGTAGTAGCCGTACTCCTGGTACAGGGCCTCCATGGCCTCGTACAGGTCCATGCCGCGCTCGGCGTACCAGGCGGCCATCTCGCAGGTGAGCATGCTCGCCACGATGGCGTCCTTGTCGCGCGCATGCAGGCCCACGAGGTAGCCGTAGCTCTCCTCGAAGCCCAGCAGGAAGCGGTCGCCCTCGCCTGCCTCGACGAGCTGGTCCATCTGGCCGCCGATGTTCTTGAAGCCCGTGAGCACGCGGCGGGTCTCGAAGCCGTAGTGGTTGGCCAGCGCATCGGGCATGGCGCTCGACACGATGGTGGTCACGACGACCTTGCGCGAGACGTCCTCGCCGGCCTCGGCCTTCATGCGGGCCAGCCAGTCGATGAGCAGGATGCCCATCTCGTTGCCCGTGAGCAGCTTGTAGTCGCCGTCGTGCGGCACGGCCACGCCCATGCGGTCAGCGTCGGGGTCGGTCGCGAGCATGAGGTCGGGGTGGACCTTGTCGCACAGCTCCAGACCCTTCTCGAGCGCCTCGCGGAACTCGGGGTTGGGATAGGGGCACGTGGGGAAGTTGCCGTCGGGCTCGGCCTGCTCGGGCACGACCGTGACGTTGGTGATGCCCACACGGGCCAGGATCTTGTTCATGCACTCGATGCCCGTGCCGTTGAGCGGCGTGTAGACCACCGAGAAGTCGGGGTTGGGCTTGGCACCGATGGACTGCGAGGCCACGGCGTCGATGAAGCGGTCGAGCACCTCGTCGCTCGTCCACTCCACGAGGCCCTTCTCGAGTGCCTCGTCAAAGTCCATGTGCTTGACGCCCGTGAAGATGTCCGTCTCGTTGATGGTGTTCTGGATCTCGTCCGCGGCCTCGTTGGCGATCTGGCAGCCGTCGTCGCCATAGACCTTGTAGCCGTTGTAGGGCGCCGGGTTGTGACTGGCCGTCACGGCGATGCCGGCCGAGCACTTGAGGTAGCGCGTGGCAAACGACAGCGTGGGAACCGGCTCGATGCGCGGGTAGACGTAGGACTTGATGCCGTTGGCGGCAAGCACGCCGGCCGCGGCCTTGACGAAGTCCTCGCCCTTGTTACGCGAGTCACGGGCGATGGCCACCGTGGGGTGCTCGTAGTGGGCGTTGAGGTAGGTGGCGAGGCCCTGCGTGGCCTGCGAGACCGTGTAGATGTTCATGCGGTTGGTACCCACGCCCAGCGTGCCGCGCAGGCCCGCCGTGCCAAACGAGAGGCTGCGATAGAAGGCGTCCGAGAGCTTCTCGGGGTCATCGCTGGCCATGAGCTCGTCGAGCTCGGCGGCCAGGTCGGCCTCGGTGAGGTTGTCCTTCCACAGCTGGGCTGCGGCGAGAATTTTATCGTCCATGGAGATGTGCCCCTTCCCTTGCGCGCCCGCGGGTGCCGGCGCTCCAATCTCCTCAAGTCTACCCGTGCGCGCGCGGCGGGGCCCCGGCATGGGGAGAGCCTTCGGCGGACGGACGATGCGGCGCCAGGTGGGACAGTTGCTCAGGCGGGTATTGTCCCAATGCGAGGAGAAAAAAGCGGCCCGCAGCGTGGCTGCGAGCCGCTCGTGCGTGCACATAGGTGCAGCTTGCGAGGCTACTTGCCCTCGCGGATGGAGGCGCCCAGAGATCCGCCCGGGTGCCACTTGACGTACTGCTGCGGGTTCAGGCCAAAGTCCTCCTGCAGCAGGATCGAGAGGCTCTGGAGCATGAGAATCTCGACGATGATGGAGGCACGGGGCGGCTTGTTCATGGGGTCGCCCTCCTCCTTGACGCCGGCGATGAGGGTGACGTCGCCCTGCTCGGCCAGCCAGCTGTCGGGGTTGCCCGTGAGGGAAATGATCTTGACGCCGTTGCCCTTGAGGCAGGAGACAGTGGCCTTGAGCTCGGAGGTGTTGCCCGAGTTGGAGATGGCGATCACGACGTCGCCGGGCTTGACCTGGCCGGCGGAGCCGTGGACGCACTCGGTGCCGTGGAGCTCGTAGGTGGGGGTGCCGGTCGAGGAGAACAGCGACGCGGCGTAGCCCGAGACGTGGCCCGGCTTGCCGATGCCCGTGACGTGCAGACGGCCACCGTTGGCCTCGGACTCCTGGATCAGGCGCTTGGCAGCGGTGATGGAGTCGTAGTCGATGCCGCCGATAAAAGCGTTGACCTGCTCCTTCATGATGCCGAGGAAGACGTCGACGGCCTTCTTGTCATCGGCGGCGGAGGCGCCGTGGCTGTTGGCGGAGACGAACTCGTCGAGCTTGGAGGCAATCTCATCGTCGTTGGTGATGTCGAAGATGCTGATGACGTTGGGGAACTTGCCCTCGATCTCGGGGGCGAAGTCGCTCATGGTGACGATGACGTCGCCGCCAAAGTCCACGAGGTCATCGAGCTTGCCGTGCGTGACGTCGATGCGGTAGCCGCGCTTGGCGCAGATCTGCTCGATCTTGGTCTGGAGCAGCATGCTCGAGCCGACACCGGCACGGCAGACAACCAGGGCGTTGACCATGTTGTGCACCTTTCTCGCTTTGGTTTCTCGCTTGGTTACGAACGTAACTAACCTACGCCTGTATATTACTCAAAACGAGCGCCGCACGCATGAGAAGTTGAAACATTTCGCAGGATTTGTAAGAGGAATAGCGGCAGCGTGGGGCACTTGACCACGGATTGCAGGGCATGTTGGGGCGCCAGACGATTCTGGCCCGCGGGCGGGTGCGCTCGCGGGCCAGAATGTGGGTTACTTGTGCGCACTCGAGCGGTGCGGTGAGACGCGGCACGGGAGACGCGAGGCTCGCGGGGCGCGCTACATCGCGTAGGCGCGCGAGTCTCTCATCGAGAAGAACACAGTGCTGGTGTTGTGCAGCAGGCTCGAGGTCTGCGGGGCGATGGTGCCCGCGATCCCCAGGGCCAGCAGCGTGGAGTTGAACCCGATGACCTCGCGAAACGTTACGTCCATGCGCTCCATGAGCTCCATCGACAGGCGGCGCAGCGCCACGAGCGAGCACAGGTCGCCGCGGTTGAGCGTGACGTCTGCCACCTCGCGGGCGATCGCGGTGCCGTTGCCCATGGCCACGCCCACGTCTGCGGCGGACAGCGACGGCGAGTCGTTAACGCCGTCACCAACCATCACGACGCGCCGACCCTGCTCGCGCAGATGCGCCACGTAGTTGTGCTTGTCCTCGGGCAGCAGGTTCGCGGCGAACTCGGTGATGCCGGCGTCTGCCGCGATGCGGGCCGCGGCGGCCTCGTTGTCTCCCGTGAGCATCACGATATGCTCAAAGCCCAGCTTGCGCAGGGTGCCAATGGCCTCGGCCACGCCCGGCTTGATGGGGTCGGAGACAAGCAGCGCACCTACGAGCTCGCCATTTACGGCGAGGTAGAGCGTGGAGAGGCCACAGGCTGCCTCGTCGATCTTCTCGGCAACGCTAGCCGGGACGTCGACGTGCTCGTCCTCCATCACGAAGTGTTTGGAGCCAATGACCACGCGCTTTCCGTCGAGCGAGCTCGCGATGCCATGGGCCACGACGTACTCGACCTCGGCATGGCGCTCGCGGTGTTCGAGGCCGCACGCCTCGGCGGCGTGCACGACGGCGCGGGCCACCGGGTGGGGAAAGTGCTCCTCGAGGCAGGCCGAGAAGCGCAGCACCTCCTCCTGGGTCCAGCCGGCAAAGGCCAGCACGTCCGCGAGCTGCGGCGTTGCGGCCGTTAGCGTGCCGGTCTTGTCAAAGACGATCGTGTCTGCGGCGGCGAGCTGCTCGAAGTGGCGCGAGCCCTTGACCGTGAAGCCGGCACGGGCGCTCTGGCTCATCGCGGCGAGCACCGAGATGGAGCTCGTGAGCTTGAGGGCGCACGAGTAGTCGACCATGAGGGCGGCGCTAGTCTTGACGAGGCTGCGCGTGGTGAGCGCGACGGCGCCCGCCAGCAGGAAGTTCCATGGGACGATGGCGTCGGCGAGGCGCTCGCGGCGCCCCTGGACGCTGCTCTTGAGGCCCTCGGACTGCTCGACCATCGAGACGATGGAGCGCAGCTTGGTGTTGCCCGCGCCGCTCGTGACGCGTACGAAGATCTCGCCGTCCTCGCAGGCGGTGCCGGCAAAGACCGAGTCGCCCTCGACGCGCTCGACGGCCAGGGGCTCGCCGGTGAGCGCCGCCTGGTTGACCATGGCGCGGCCGCGCTCGACCGTGCCGTCGACGCAGACCGGCATGCCGGTGCGCACGACGATGAGGTCGCCCTCGGCAAGGTCTGAGGAGGGGACGCCGACCTCCTCCCCCGCCTCGATGCGGCGGGCGGTCTCGGGCATCGCGAGCAGCGAGTATATGAGCTCGTGTTGAGAGCGGGCCTTAGTGTAGTCTTCGAGCGCCTCGCCGATGTTCAGCAGGAACATGGTGCTGCCGGCGGTGAGGAAGTCTCCCTTGGCAAACGAGATGCCCACCGCGGCGGCGTCGAGCACCGGCACGTCGAGGCGGCCGTTCACGAGCGAGCGCAGGCCAGCCGCGAGAAACTTGCGATACGACCAGACCGTCCAGGCCGCGCGGATGGGCGCGGGCAGGAACCAGCGGCGGGCGTAGTGGAAGCCCACGAGCTCGGCGATGTTGAGCAGCAGGGCGTCCGTGCTGGGTGCGGCCATGCCAGCGCAGTCCGCACGCGCGGCATCGACGGCCGCGGCGTCGACAAGCCCTAGCCAGTTGAGCGCAGCGTCGCGGGCGGCGGGGTCGGCGGCGTTGTAGGCGAGCGCGACCGAGCCGATGCGCGCGTAGACGCGGGCAGACTCGATGGTGGACGCCTTCTCGAGCGCCACGCGCAGGGGTTCGGCGTCTGCGTCGGGCACGATGCCCGCGAGGTTCACGCGGATGCGGCCCGGTATTTCGTTAACGATTGTGTACTGCATGCGCGAGGCTACTCGGCCTTCTCGTCCTTGTTGGCGGTGAGGTAGCTGGCCTCGGAGACGATGTCGTCTACCTGGGCCTTTGCCTGCTCGACGATGGCGTCGTAGGAGTTCTTGGCGCGCATGCCACAGGCAACGGCCTGGACGTAGCCCTTCTTGGCGGTGTCGGAGGTCAGGGCCTTGACGCCCACGGTTCCAAGCAGGAAACCGCCGGCGACGAGCAGACCGTTCTGGGTGGACTTCTTCATGGTGCTTCCTCTCTCTTGTGGCGCGCAAGGTCGCGCGTCTCCCCGTTTTGGGACCGAATGAACCAAGTTTGCCTGGGTTGAGTTCACCCAGGCTCACTTCTAGGCCTTAAGTGTAGCGCGAAGAGGGGTTACGGGATGCAGAAAGTGCGCCGATGCTAACTTGTCATATTTAAAGGAGAGGCTTTGGCACATTTTTGCGCCAAGTCGGTACCCCCATGAGATAGTCGTCAGGCAGAGACGGATTTTGACCCATGAAAATGTCAGATGGGCACCGGGCAGAGCCGTAGGTTACTTGCCAAACGGCAATTGGGATACCGACTTAGTGAGGTTTTTATTAGCGGACATCCTAGGGTGCTATTAACGGATGGCTGAATAGAATTTAGTGGATAGTCTGCGTCGTGTCTCGGCGCTCCCCTAGTAACCCGGCGAGCGACCAAACACACTGGTAAGGAGACCGCTGCCTGGCCAAGCGCGCTCGCGCGCAAGAAACATGCCGCTCGATTTCACCTCCAAGCTCCTCTTCGCCTCGCGGCCAAGCGCGCTCACGCGCGGAAAACTCGCCGCCTGGGTGGACGCGCTCTCGAAGCCTCGCTCGCGGCCACAGGGAGCCAGGGAGGCACAACCCGCCGCAACCAGAAGCGATGCCAGCGGCGCGCAGGACCCCGCCTGCGTCAGCAAGCGGCCGCAGGAGCAGCTACGTTGACGGATTAATCGCCCCGCGCGCCCCAGCTGAGTTCCACAATGAATACATCAGGACATAACGGATAGGGGGCATCATGAAGACGAGCATTGCTCACGAGAAGGCACTGGTCACGGGTGCTGGCAAAGGAATCGGCCGGGCGCTCGCAGTGAGGCTGGCGAGCCTTGGCTGCGAGGTTACGCTCGTGGGCCGCACGCAGGCATCGCTCGACGAGACCTCCCGTCTCTGCGACGAGGCATCCGAGCAGGCGGGATACGAGGAGCGCTCGCACACCCACGCGTGCGACCTCACGAGCGAGCAGGCCATCCTTGATCTTGTTGGCAGCATCAGGGAGAGCGGCGGCCTTGACATCCTGGTGAACAACGCGGGCATCGTGCAGGCGGGGCCGCTCGAGGACATTCCCACCGATCAGTTCGATGCCGTCATGGCAACCAACGTCCGTGCGCCGTTCATCCTCCTGCGCGAGACGCTGCCGCTGCTACGCGCCTCAAAGGCAGCAGAGGTCGTGAACGTCTGCTCGGTCGTTGCGCACGACGCCTATCCCAACCAGAGCGCCTACGTTGCGAGCAAGCATGCGCTCTATGGCATGTCGAAGTCGTTTGCCCGCGAGGTTTTTGACGAGGGCATTCGCGTGCACGTCATCTCGCCCGGCGGCGTGCTCACCGACATGGTGGCCATTGCCCGTCCAGACCTCACTGGCACGCCCATGATCGTGCCCGACGACATGGCCGACGCCCTGGAGTACCTGCTCACGCACCGCACGGACGCCGTCTGCGACGAAATCCGCCTGCACCGCGTGACAAAGGCACCATACTAGGAGGGTCGCAGCAGGCCCGCCCCATGCGGCCGGCGCGCGTCACCGCCCCAGTGCGTGCCCGCCCGCGCGGTCAGAACGCATTCACCGTCCCGGCCGCCACATCCTACCCACGACGTTCGTATTTGCGAACGACGTTCCATTTTTAGACCGCTCACCAAATAATCGGTAGTACCGCGCTGGTCTGCGGGTATCCTTTGTGCTAAGAGCGCGGCACGTTGCCGAGCACGACGGGATGACAGGGGCTGTTATCCCACCACCTACCCTGAGGAGGGCAAGCATGGCAGTCAATCGCTTTGTTCTGAACAACATTTCCTATCACGGCTCCGGCGCCATCAAGGAGATCCCGGGCGAGATTCAGCGCCGCGGCTTCAAGAAGGCCTTCGTCTGCTCCGACCCCGACCTCGTGAAGTTTGGCGTTACCGCCAAGGTCACCGACGAGCTCGACGCCGCCGGCATCCCCTGGACGCTCTACTCCGAGATCAAGCCCAACCCCACCATCCAGAACGTCAAGGACGGCGTCGAGGCCTACAAGGCTTCCGGCGCTGACATGATGGTTGCCATTGGCGGCGGCTCCTCCATGGACACCTGCAAGGGCATCGGCATCATCGTCGAGAACCCCGAGTTCGCCGACGTCCGCTCGCTCGAGGGCGTTGCCGACACCAAGAACCACGCCACCTTCACCATCGCCGTCCCGACGACCGCCGGCACCGCCGCTGAGGTCACGATCAACTACGTCGTGACCGACCCGGAGAAGGTCCGCAAGTTCGTCTGCGTCGACACCAACGACATCCCCGACGTCGCCGTCGTCGACCCCGACATGATGGCCTCCATGCCCGCCGGCCTCACCGCCGCCACCGGCATGGACGCGCTGACGCACGCCATCGAGGGCTACACCACCAAGGGTGCCTGGGAGCTCTCCGACATGTTCCACTTCAAGGCCATCCAGCTGATCTCGCAGCACCTGCGCGACTCCGTGGCCGAGGCCAAGAGCGGCCAGCCCGGCAGCGGCCGCGAGGGCATGGCCCTGGGCCAGTACATCGCCGGCATGGGCTTCTCCAACGTGGGCCTGGGCATTGACCACGCCATGGCGCACACCCTGTCTGCCCACTATGACACCCCGCACGGCGTTGCCTGCGCCATGCTGCTCCCCATCGCCATGGAGTTCAACAAGCCCGTCGTTACCAAGCGCCTCGCCGAGGTCGCCGTGGCCATGGGCGTTGACACGACCGGCATGAGCGAGGACGAGGCTGCCGACGCCGCCATCGCCGCCGTCAAGCAGCTCTCCGCCGACGTCAACATCCCGCACGTCTGCGAGGCCATGAAGGCCGACGAGATCGACCAGCTGGCCACCGACGCCATGGCCGACGCCTGCTTCCCGGGCAACCCCCGCGAGGCCAACCACGACGACGTCGTGGCCCTGTTCAAGAAGATTTGCCCGAGCGCCTAGTTCTAGCTCGCATCTCTTGATTGACGGCATGCCCGTCGAGTCCAAGCGGCTCGGCGGGCGCGTTTTTTGTTTGCATGGATATGAAGTGGACGAGAAGAACGGGGCAGCATCCGGCCGCATGAGCCAGACGGCGGCCAAGCGGGGAAAAAAGACCCGTCCCCCAGTCCCCAGGCTATTCGTTCTCGGCGGCCTCAAGGGCGGCGAGCAGCTTGGTCTCAAGCTCCTCTTTGGACATGATGTTGTCGAGCGTGATGACGCGCGGCTTGTCGGCCAGGAAGGCCGTGAGGTCGCTGCCCACGACGAACAGGTCGACCTGGTGCATCGATATCTCAGAGACCGAGACGTGGTCGACACTGATGCCCTCGATGCCGTGCTTCTTGAGCACGTCCTGTACGTTAATCTGCACGATGAACGAGCTGCCCACGCCACCGCCGCAGCAGCACATAATCGACCTTACCTTCATGGCTCTCCCCCTTCGTTAGAGACTTGATACCGCCCACTATGGCAGAGACACACAGCGGCGAGCGGGCATTTTGGGCGTCTGGTACGCAAGCCGCGACAAAAGGGCGCGCCAGCCGTGAGGCCAGCGCGCCCTGATGACGCAACTATTTGCGGACAGCCGTTAGTCGAGGTAGTAGTGGCCAAGGGCGTCGGCGCCGAGGATGGCGTCGGCAACCATGTCGGGCGTGACGTCGAACGGCATGTTGCCCATGGTGTCGCCGGGGGCGCAGGCGGCCTCGGCCACGATCATGGCCTTCTCGCGCGTGACCTCGGTGACGCCAAGCTCGCCCAGGGTAACGGGCAGGCCAATCTCGATGCAGAAGCCCAGGACCTCCTCGAGCTGCTCGGTTGAGGCGTTGGCGAGCACAAGCTGGGCGAGGGTACCAAAGGCGACCTTCTCGCCGTGGTACATGCCGTGGCACTCGGGCAGCAGGGTGAGGCCGTTGTGGATGGCATGGGCGGCGGCGAGGCCGGAGCTCTCGAAGCCGATGCCGGAGAGCAGCGTGTTGGCCTCGATGACGTTCTCGACGGCCGGGGTGAGGGCGTGGCCCTCGAGGGCGACCTTGGCCTTGACGCCGTCGGCCATGAGGGTGTCGTAGCACAGGCGGGCGAGCGACAGGGCCGCGAGGCCGCCCTTGCCGCCGGCACAGGTGTCGCCGCAGGCGTCGTGCGTGGCCTGGGCCTCAAAGTAGGTGGCCAGGGCATCGCCCATGCCAGACACGGTCAGGCGCACCGGGCTCGCGGCGATGACCGTGGTGTCCATGAGGACGATGTTGGGGTTGGCCGGCAGGAACAGGTAGCGGTCGAACTGGCCGTCGTCGGTGTAGAGGACGGACAGGGCACTGCAGGGGGCGTCGGAGCTGGCGATGGTGGGGCAGATCACGACGGGGCAGCCCAGGAAGTAGGCCGTGGCCTTGGCGGTGTCGAGCGTCTTGCCACCGCCGATACCCACGACGACGTCGCAGCCGTTGGCGCGGGCGACCTCAACGAGGCGGTTGACTTCGTTCTCTGAGCACTCGCCGTTGAAGTCCTCGAAGACGGGCGTTGCCTTGGCCTCGGCAAAGCCGGCCTCGACCTTGGCGCCAACGCGCTTGACGCCAGAGGGCGTGTTGATGACGAGGGCCTTGGTGCCAAGCGGGTCGACGTAGCCGCCGAGCTTGGCGAGCTCATCGGGGCCCTGGATGTACTTGCTGGGGCTGTTGAAAATCTTGGACATGAATTGCTCCTCTCCTAAGCGATTCACACGTTATTTCTAGTTTAGGAGGACGGGATGATCGGGCCCGCCAGGTGTCGGTAAGTGCTTAGGTACAATCTTGATGCCGCTTGCAGCGGGCGCGGCGCCGTTCACCGGCAAATTGCGCTACGGTTGACCAGCGCAAACGATGCATTTCAGGTATGTGAGATGTGCGAGCGGCGCGCTGGGCGGGGCAAGCGGTTGGCCCGGTGGTCGCGGGCGGCGCATTGGCGGAGACGAGCGGTTGGGCCAGGCGCGCAGGCGAGGTGTTGGTGGAGACGGGCGGCACGCCCACGCTCGCGGCGGAGACGGGTACGTTGGCAGAGGCGACTGCGTGCCCGCGCTCGTGGTGGAAACGGGCACGTTGGCAGAGACGGGCGGCACGTCCGCGCTCGCGATGAAGACAGACAACACATCAGCCGAGCGAGTGGAAAACGTACGTGCATCCCAGCAGAGCGGACGCATCGAACCTGGTGACTCGAGCATGCGGGGGACGCCGACCTTCGTCGACACCCCGAAAGCGGACGCACAATATGTCCTATAAGCCTATAGGCCGCCCTTTAAGCCCACGTGTCCCGAGTTGCATCAAGAGTTGCACCGCGGAGTGCACCAGCGAAGAGCGCGAGCGGGACAAAAACGACACTCCGTAACGAAAACGACCCGAAGACGCTGGGTCTTCGGGTCGTATCACTTCTGGTGGCGGGGAAGGGAATCGAACCCCTGACACGGGGATTTTCAGTCCCCTGCTCTACCAACTGAGCTACCCAGCCGAAATGTCTGCTCGCCCTGCGAGCTCGTTTACTATAGCAAATAGAACCAGCCAAGCAAGTGAGAATTTTGGCTAATTGGAAAAAATTCTGGTCGAGCGTCGATTCGCTCCGCGGCCTGCTCGCGCAAACGGCTCATTGCTGCGGTCCAATCCGTCAGTGCGCTGATAGCAGGAAGGGGCAATCCAACCCCTGACGCAGGGGGGTTCAGCCCCCTGTCCTGCCGGCAAATTGTGCTCGAAGGCACGCCGGCCTGGGCGGGAGCAACCTGCGAGGTTGGATTAGACCGCCACAGCGCCTTCGCGAACGCGCGGGCGCGACGCCGGCAGGCTCAGCAGCTGGTCCATGACCTCGGCAAACGCCACATGGGGATTGACGCAGTAGCAGCGGGCAACGCAGTGCGAGGAAGTAGCCGCGCCCGCCTCGTCGCAAGGATAGGCCTTGCACTCGGGCAGCCCATGGCCGGCACCCCGAGACGACCACGCCAGGCGATAGAACGCCTCACCCACGCAGACCACCCACACCCGATGCCGCATGACGCCCCCATCGGACGGTCCCTCCTCCACAGACGTTGCATCGTAGAGCACGCTGTAGGCAACCTCGCGCCCCATCGCCCGGCTCATGCGGCCTCACCCCTTCCTCCCGCAGCAGGCCAAGGTCTGATCGTGACGCCCGCCCCTCTCACCTCGACGACGTCACCGCAGCGCAAGGGGCACAGACCCGCCAGCACCCATCCGTTGACCAACACGCTATTGGCCGCGCCCAGACCCTGGGCAAACAGCACCCCATCCCTGAACAACAGTACGAGGTGACGCGCCGCCACCTCTGGGTGGTCGATCACGACATCGCACCTGGGCTCTCTGCCAAGGACGAGCCCCTCCTTGCCCACCTCCATGGGAACCGTCATGCCTCCGCAGCTCACCCGCACGCACGAAGGTGGCATCAGCGCCGCCACGGGCTCGGGCCGCTCCACCTCGGGCGCAGGCGAGGTCAAGCAGGCCGCCTGGGGCTGGAACGCCGCTGAGCCTTGGGACACCGAGGGAGACTGCGGAGGCGCCTGGATTTGCGACGACATCTGGGGTTGCGGCACCGGCCGAGCTTGGGTCATCGTCGCAGCACCCAACGCCCCCGGCACCTCAGCAGATGGCTCTAGCGTTGGCTCCTCGAGCTCTCTCGAGAGCTCGAGGAGCGAGGCGTCCGCCACCGCGCCAACCGCGGGCTCGCCACCCCTCGCGAAGTCATAGAGGCACCCGTAGCACACGTCCATGTCGGCAAAGAGCTTGGCCCCGCACCTGGGACACGTCTTGAGCCCTCCACCCGCCTGATTGGTTGCGCCCATTGCGCACTCCCCTCTCTACAGCACATCGAACAGTTGCAAGCTCACCGCTTGCCCAGCCTGCGGCCATGGCCCGTCCGAGCTCGGGCGCTCCAAGGCATGGACCGCCCCGCGGCAGGAGACGACCCGCCCCGCGGGAACGTCTCGCCGCACCCTGAGCACCCGCCCCTGCTCGCTCACGAGTGCCACGTCGATGCCGTAGGCCATGCCAAACGTGTGGACCGAGCGACACCTCGCGAGCAGGCAGGGCAGGGCGCGCGCATCTCCCCGCCTCGTTCCCAGGAGGCCCCGCAGACGCTCAAGCGCGCTGCCAAGCACCTGGAACCTGATCGAGCACACGCCATCGCCCGCCTTGGCATGCGGCTCAGCACCCGCGCCCACGCCCGTCTCGGCGTTTGCCCTAGCAGCTGCGGCATCACCCGGCTCAGCGCACGAACCGCGGCCCACGTCAAACGTCACCACGGCCCAACGGGCACGTGGCCCAACTCTCGTCCTCACGAGACCACCCCCGAGCGATACCTGTCCACCACGACGCTTCGCTCGTGATGGGCCAGGGCGGGCAGTGA
The DNA here is from genome assembly GCA_900543875.1 of uncultured Coriobacteriaceae bacterium. GTDB lineage: Bacteria > Actinomycetota > Coriobacteriia > Coriobacteriales > Atopobiaceae > Parolsenella. The sequence continues at coordinate 14,385 of UQSV01000026.1, forward strand.
CGCGCCCACCCCGGCAATGGAGAAGGAGCCGGGCCACGGCCGGTAGCCCAGCCTGCAGACGTAGCGGGTGGTTCCCGCCGCGAGGTCGATGAGGGCGCGACCCTCCCCGCTCGAGACGTCCTCGGCGCTCACCGAGACCTCGCACGAGGCGTCGCCCATGGCGTCAACGATCGCGGCCTTGACCTCCTCGACGCCAGCGAGCTCGCCTGAGGCGCCCGACGGGCTCACGCCATGCATCACCACGGCGTCGGCCGCCACGCGATCGAACCGGGCGCACAGCTCGGAGAAGCGCATCACGTTAAGGATGACGAGGGCCACCACCACGATGACGGGGACGAGCACGGCGAGCTCAACGGCCATCTGCCCCAGCTCCCGGTCTGGCGCAGGCGCCTCGCGCCACCTCATCACGCCGCCCCCAAGAGCTCGCCCACGTCGATGGTTATGGGAATCGTTATCTCGGTCCCCGGGATGGTCAGCTCGGCAATGGTGACCTCGCCAATGCGCGTCCCCAACTCGTTTTTGACCTCGCGGCCCAGCGCCCGGGCAAACTCGACCGGGTCTGCCGTGTCGGGCAGCTTGCTAACAAAGTCCTTCACGCTCGAGACGTGGTCATAGCCCGCCTTGTCGAGCACGTACTGGCTGTTGGTGAGCACGGGCTTTCTGGGACGCAGGTCGGCGGGGGCCAGGCCCGCGTCGCGGATGGCCTCCTTGGCCATGTCGCGTAGCCACGAGCTCACGCTCGTTCCCAGCACGCTGTCGATGCCGTCGAGTATCTTCCCAGCCGCAGCCTCAACATTGCCCGCGGCAGACTCGTAGCCAACGAGCAGCTCTCCCCACAAGGACCCGATATTTCCCAGTACGCCGGCATCGGCCCCATCCATCCCCTCGGAGATGGCACCAAAGAAGCGCGCGAGCACGTCGTTTCCCTCGGCGGCCGAGTCTGGCGCCAGAGTCGCGGCCGCCACGGCAGCACCCGCAGGCACCGCGGAGCCCGCAAGGAACGCCCCCGTGACCTCAGCGGGCACCTCGCGCTCGCCGCCCGTCACCACGGCGACGCAGCCCCAGGCACCTGGTGGGCACAGGCGTGGCCGAGGCACCGCGAGCGCCTCCATGGCGCGCTCATAGGCGCTCTTTCCCTCACCGGCAAGCTCGCGCATCTGCGCCTCGGCCTCGGCAAGGTCGTTGCGAGCCCGCTCGTAGCGCTCCGACGCCTCCGAGACGATCCTCCAGTAGTGCTCGAAGCCGTTATCGATGCTCGTCGACGCGGCCGGGGCGCTTCCCATGGCCTGCGTGTCCATCCTGCAGGTATCGCAGCGCGCCACGCTCCCGGCGTCGAGCGCGACGAGCGACGCCGTTCCCGCAGACGCGCCCCTTGCGCCCGGGCATTCCATGCTTGCATGCAGCACCGTTCTTCCTCCCTCCTGCGTACAGGGCCAGCGACTGGCCGAGTAGAGCGTCGTTGCGCGCAGCTGCTCCACGTTCGAGAAGAGCTGTGGCAGGTCAAGGTTCACGCCGCCGTCGGGCAGCTGTTCGTAGTGGCCACGACCAACCTGCTCGAGCGCGTACTCGTAGAACGCCTTGCGTGCCGCCGAGTTCGTGAGTTCGTCCGTCCCCTGGCCCAGCGGCGCCTCGCTCGCGAGGCGGGCGGCGTAGTAGGCACGTGCGCGCGTGAGCGGAGCCCCAAAGGTCCAGAGCGGCAGCGCGTAGCTTGGATTGCTCACGGGCGCCAGCCCCGCAAGCGCGTCGGCCCGCTCGCGCAGGCACATGCCGTCGGCGCCGCAGTCCGCAAGCCAGGCCTCGCGCATGGCCTCGTCGGCACGGTCCCTTGCCTCCTTGGCCCGGTCGGACGCCTCCTGGAGACGCCGTGCCGCCTCCGCCGCCTCCGTTGGGTCCACCTCGACGTCGAGCGCGGAGAAGTCGGACTGCGACTCCACGGGAAACGGCATGGCAACGCCCGTCCAAGACCCGCTCTCCTGCGCAACGGCGGCGGAGCGGCTCACGATGGCAAGGGGCAGCGTTCCCTCGACCTTCTTGAGCCCCCGTGCCGCAGACCGCGCGAAGCGCCCGCGGGAGTCGAACACCTGCCGCGCGGCATCGACGGTCTTGGCGCCCGCCGCGCCCAGGCCGGGGATGGCGCTCACCACAAGGCCGGCACCCAGCGTCACCATGCCGGCAAGCCCCATCGTGAGCACGCAGGCATCGAGCACCGTGGCAACCGTCGCATACGAGGACACGACGTTTGCCCCGGCCAAGGCGCAGGCGTCGGCGACCGTCTGCACGTCTGCCGACCTTCGCTGCACCCACCCAACCGAGACGAGCGAGCAGGTGAGCGCGAGGCTCACGAGCAGGGCAACCGCCACCGATACCGACGTGTAGCCGCCCGTCTCGTCAACGAACGCGTCGATACCCAGGAAGGCGCGGGCGCGCCCCCTATCCCCAAATCGAGGTCCATCCGCCATAGTCGCCCTCCAACCAGTCTGGCCTCGTACTCTCGGACACCTCGACGCGCAGGACGATCTCGCCCTCCTCGACCTCACCAAAGACCGAGGCGAGTACGCCCACGAGCGGCAGGGGCCTCAGGCGCCCCGCAACCCGCACGCTCGAGCGACCCATCGATGAGGAGCCCTCGCACTCGATCTGCCAGCCCTCCTCCCCGCCCACGTGAAAGGCGGGCACGTTGGGCACGGCGCGAAGCCTGCGCCTCACGTAGGCCACACACGAGTCCTGGCCAGCCGCCAGCGTTGGGCCCGAGGTGGCGAGCGCCCGCAGCCCCTCCGATGCCGCCTGCTCCATGACGCAGCGCGTGTACAGGGCAAACGCGGGCTGCAGGAGCAGGGCAAGCAGCAGCATGAGGACCGGCAGGAAGAAGGCCGCCTCGACGCTCGCCTGGCCCAGTGAATCAGAACAGGACGATGTCGTGCATGCCGCCCACCGCGGCCACGCCCTCGATGGCGTGCGAGGCGCACCCCTCGGAGAGGCGCTGCAGGCCGCCGGCGCCCACCACGCGCCACACCGCCCCCAGCGCCACGATGGCGGCAAGAAACGCCACGAGTACGAGGGCGTACTCGACCGTCGACTGGCCCAGCTGCTCGCCACACGCGTCACGAGCCGCCTTGCGGCCCCGTATTCCCATAGGCCTCCCTCCATTGGTCCACCTCCATCCTCAGGACGCTCACCCGGCTCGCGTCCTCGCCCCGCCGCTCGACAAAGCACAGGTCGACCCAGCCGGGGCCCACCACGGTGCACCCCCAGACGCTCCCCAGCAGGTCGAGCCACCCGGCATGGGCGAGCGTCGTGTCGCCGCGGGCCGCATAGTCTTCGAGCAGGTCGCCCGCGGCACGGGAGACGCCCTCGTCGACGCTCCACTCCCGCCGCGAGGCAACCGATCCGCCCGCCTCGGCCACAAGGCCGTCGACCCCGCCCGGCGCGTCCCCAGCGCGAGTGCCCTTTGAGGGTGCGTCTGCGCCCGGCGCCCCGGGGGCGTCGGGCTCGCCCGAGCCGCCCACCTCACCATCCGCAGCCCCACCCGAATCGCCACCAGCAGGCACCCCAGACGAGTCGGCCACGCTAACTGGGGCGGGCACGGCACTGCCCGCACCCGCCTCGCCCAGCACGCATGCCGCAACGGCCAGAGCGGCAAGCGCCAGGGCCACGAGCAGGGCAAGCCGCCCCCTACAGCGAGTTGATGCCATCGGTAATCGAGGTCCAGAGCTCCTGGAGCCTGCCCCTGAACGCCATCACGGCAACGATCGCCATCAGCACCAGAACGCCCACGAGAATGGCGTACTCGGTCGTGCCCTGGCCGCTCGTCTCGCGCGCCAGACAGCGAGCACGCGCACGCACACGACGCAGAGCGCACGAAGCCCCTATGCCAAGCCTGTCAATCACACCCATGACCTCTCCTTTCCCTGTGCGGGACAAGCCCGCCCAACCTCATCTGGACAGGGCCGCGCTGAGCAGCGGCCCCAGAATCGCAAGCAACATCGCGGGCACCACAAGCGCGCCCAGCGGAATGAGCATCCGCACGGGAACCTCCTCGATGCGACGCTCCACGCTTGCACGCTGGTCCTCCCTGATGGCGTCTGCCTGGCGCTCGAGCGTTGCCGCGAGCGGGGCGCCAAACGCCAGCGCCTCGCGCACCGCGGCGACAAACTTCGCAAGGGACGGCGCCGCCACGCGCGCGGCGAGCTCGCTCAGGGCGTCGCGCCTGCTCGCAAGACCCATCTGCCACGAGTGCATGACCACGAGCATCTGGCGGGAGAGCTCGGCGGAGCTGCGCGCGCAGTACAGGGCAAGCGAGGCGTCAAACGAAAGCCCCGCGGAGAGCCCCAGCGCCAGCACGTCGAGCATCTCGGGCATCTGCCGCTCGCAGGCCGCGGCCATCCGCGCCGCGTTCTCGCGCCCCTTGAGGCGCCGTAGCGCAGGCGACGCCCGCAGTGCCCGCGCCAGCGCAGACGCCCTGCCCCCATTGCCCCAACCAGGCTCGTCGTCGCCATATAGCAGCAGGTAGGCAGCCATGGCAGCCGCCATGCCAGAGCCAAGCGCCCACATCAGAGCACCCCACGCATGAGGCGCGCGATGATAGCCAGGGCCACCACGTCGAGCAGAGCCGCCGCCAGCACGCACCCCAACCCAACGGGCGTTGCCAGCCCCGCCCTGAAGTCGGGCGAGGTGAGCACGAGCAGGGCCACGAGGCACACGGGAAGGCCGCTCACGATCTTTGCCGACAGCCTCACCTGCGCTGTCTTTGCCTCGAGCTCGCGCTCGAGCGCAAAGCGCCTCTCGACGAGCTGGGCAGACCTGAGGAACAGCCCCTGGAGCGGGGCGCCCGTCCTGGCAGAGACCGTGAGAGCGCAGACCATGAGCTCGACGCCGGGGGCGTCGGTGCGTGCAGAAATCTGTTCGATGGCGTCGGCCGCGGGCGTGCCGCACGAGACGAGCAGCGATGCCCGCGCGAACTCCCGGTTGAGCGGCCCCGTGCCCATCGACCCCACGTAGCTGATGGCCTGGGGAAGCGTGCGCCCGGCGGCAAGCGCCCCGGCAAGGGAGCGAAAGGCGTCGGGCACCTGCCGGGCAAGGTCGCGCTTGCGCCCGCGCACGCGCGACGAGCGCCACATCGCCGCGGCCACGCACCCCACCGCAACGCCCGCGAAGGTCCCGAGCAAAGACAGCGCCACGACCAGGCCAAGCAGGCCGCAGGCCCCTACGTAGGCCACGAGCAGCCCGCGCGCGCCCTCGCGCGCAAGGCCGGCCGCCTGCACGCGCTCGCTCAGCACAAGCTCGTCCACGACGCCGCGCGCGAGGCCCAGCCGCTCAAGGGTACGCATCGGCACGCTCAGGCCCACCTCGCGCAGGGCCCGCACGAGCGCGCGCCTGGTACCCGTGTCGCCCGGCCTCTGAATGGCGCCCTCATCTCCGCAGGTCAAGACCCATGCCGCCAGGGCCGCGCACGCACCACAGCCTAGGCACAGCAACGCCTCCATTGGCATACCTCCTCCTCTTCGAGCAGGCCGTCTGACACCGCCCGGGCAAGAAACGCCGGCTCGCGCACGAGGCGCCAGCTGCGCTCGCCCACGTCGAACGACACGACCCGGGAGAGCTCGACGCCGCCGTCCTCGCCGCGGCCCACCTCGCAGGCGTCCGACACGACGCGCGAGCCGTCGGGCATGCGCCGCGACATCACGATGAGGTCGAGCGCGGTCGCCACCTGCTCCTCGATGAGCGCGGCGGGCAGATCCATCCCAAAGCGCGCCATGAGAACGAGCCTCGAGACGGCCTCGACGGGCGTGCCCGCGTGCAGCGTGGTGAGCGAGCCGTCGTGGCCCGTGTTCATGGCCTGCAGCATATCGATGCACTCCTCGCCGCGCACCTCGCCCACCACGATGCGGTCGGGGCGCATGCGCAGAGCGTTGGTCACGAGCATGCGAATCGTCACGGCACCCGTACCCTCGATGGAGGCGTCGCGCGCCTCGAGCCTCACCACGTGCAGGCCTTCCTCGAAGCGCAGCTCGGCCGAGTCCTCGATGGTCACGATGCGCTCGTCGCAGGGAATCTCGGCAGACAGGGCATTGAGCAGCGTTGTCTTGCCCGAGCCCGTGCCACCCGCCACCGCGATGTCGCGCCGCACGCGCACGGCCCACGACAGCAGGCGCGCGTACCAGGCCGGAAGCGACCCCAGCTCCACCAGGCTCTCGAGCGTGCGCAGGGCCCCGGAGAACTTGCGAATCGTAACCGCGGGGCCGTCCATCGCCACCGGGGCGATCACGGCGTTCACGCGAAAGCCGTTGGACAGGCGCGCGTTCACGATGGGGCTCGCGTCGTCGAGCCTGCGGCCCAGCGGCGCCAAGATGCGGTCCATCACGAGCATGATCTGCTCGGGCGAGTCAAAGGCGCGGCTCGCCGGAAGGAGGCGACCTCCGCGCTCGTAGAACAGCGCGTCGCAGCCATTCACCATGACCTCGGTGATGGTGGGGTCGTCGAGCAGGGGCTGCAACGGCCCTAGGCCCACAATCTCGTCGATGACGCGAACCATGAGGGCATCGCGCTCGTCCTCGCCCAGCTCCTCGAAGCCGCCGGAGCACAGCACCGCCCGGCACACCACGGCAAGCTCCTCGCGCACCTGGTCGATGGCACCGGCCGAGACGAGCGAGGCAATCTGCGTGAGGCCCAGGCGCTCGACCAGCCCGCGCTTGAGCCGCTCCGAGAGCCTCCGCTGCTCGGCCGCGTCCTCCCGCGCCTCGTCTGCGAGGTCGCCCACCTGCTGCCTCACGCGTTCAAGCACGCCCATCGCTAGCCCTCCCCTCTGCCAAGGCCAAAGAGCCTCCTGGGCTTGCCTCCGCCGGCAAGGGCGTGCCTGGCGCCTTCGGCGTCGGGAAGGTGCCCCAGCTCCTTGAGCAGGGCCGCGAGGCCATGGGCGGCGCCCAGCGCGGCAGGGTTCTCGGACGCAACGAGCTCGGCCATGCCACCCGCGCCCAAAAGCTCCACAAGGTCGAGCCCTCCGTCGAGCACGCGAACCTCGCGGGCGCACTCGAGCCCCACGGCCGCCCGCGCCACGAACGACTCGTCGCGCCGACGCGGGTCGCAGGCGTTCATGAGGCGCACGATGCGCGTGCGCGCCACGCCCAGGCGCACGGCAAGCGACCCGCAGCGCGAAAGCGCCGGGATGGCGCCAGGCCGCTCGTCGGAGACGATGACGAGCCGGTCAGCCTGCTGGGCGGCACCCGCCACGGCGTCTCCCCAGCTCGACGGCGTGTCAACGATCACGAGGTCATGACCATGGGTAAGCCGCGCGATGATGTCCGCGGCAAGAGGCTGTATGCACTCGGCATACTCGGGCGCGCGACACGGGCCCCACACATGCAGGTGCTCGCCGGCACGCGCCCCCGCTTGCTCGAGCGCCTCGTCGCTCGCTATGCCGCCCGCCAGCGCGGCGAGGTCACCCGGTCGGGAGACGCCACACAGCGCGGCCAGGTTGCCAAAGGCAAGGTCAAGGTCGAGGGCGGCGACGTCGAGCCCCCAGCTCGCCGCCGAGGCCGCGAAGAGCGCCGCCAGCGTGGTCTTGCCCACGCCGCCCCGGCCCGAGACAAACACGATGACCGGCACGCCCTCGCGCCGCTCCGACACGGTCGCAAGCGCCTCCTCCCCCGCCGCCCGGCCCGGCACGCCCGAGCGAGTTCCCCTCTGCCCCTGATGGACGGAAGCAGGCCGGGCGGCGAAGTCGGCGCTGGTGATGACTTGCGAAATGCCCGCGCGCTTGGCACGCGAGCGCATGGATCCCGAGGTGGAGTCGAGCGCGAGGAACACCTCGTTGGCGTTGCCGTCGGCAGCAATCGCGGCGGCAAGGTTCACCGGGTCGGGGCCTCCCACGCCCTCGCCCACGATGACGCACGCACCCGCGAGGTCCTCGCGCATGCGGCCGCGCAGACGCACGGGGCTGCGCTCGAACACGACGCTCGCCGCCTCGTCGCACGAGCGCACGTACTCGCCCAGCTCCGAGGACTGCGACACGCCGGCACAGATTACCCAGGTTGCCATCACGCACCATCTCCCGTCTGCGCCCCTACGCTCTCGGGCGCCTTGGCATCGCCACTTCCCAAGGCGGCGGCAGAGGCCACCTCGTCAACGTCATCGGCGGGAAGGGCCACCCGTAGGCTCCCGGCACCCGAGACGGCCAGCACGTCTGCCACCTCGGCGGGCAGCACGGCCAGCGTGAGCGAGCGCTCTCCCGCGCCCGCGGACCCCACCCCCTGCGAGGGCACGAGCGCCACTGCATCGCCCGTTATGAGCCGCACGCCCGCGTCCGCAGACTCGTAGACCAGCACGCGCGCGCCGTTTGCCACCTCGGCGGGGACACCGGCCCTATCCGTGAGCCTCACCGTCACCGCGACGCGGCCCTCGGGCACCTCGATGGAGGTCGCCTGCTCCGTCACGTCGAGCTCCGTGAGCGGCGATCCCTTGGCAACGGGAGACGACAGCCGCGCCCCCAAGACGTCTGCCACATCGGTGAAGGACCCCTCCGGGGCGAGGTCGGTGAGCCAGTCCCTCTGCTCGACGTCCCCCTCGCCCACCACGCTGCCCGCGGCAAGCTCGCGCCTTGCCACGACGAGGCTCGCCACCTCGCCGCCGTACTGCGCGAGCAGCTCGGAGCGCTGCCGCTGGGCGTCGGCCCGAACGGACTCCATGCCACCCGCGGCGAGCAGCAGCGCAAGCACCCCAAATGCCGCAGACGTCGCGATGCGCGCGCGTCTCTTCATGGCCCCTCCCGTCACTCTCGACTACTCGTGGGGCCATCTTCTCCCGAGCGCGCGCAGCAAGAGACGCCCCGGGCCAGAAAGCCCCGGGGCGTCAGACACAAATCTGTCCAGAATCTAACAAAATATGGGCGAGACGTTCCAAAAACGCCTCGCCCACCCTGTTGACAACCCAATAAACCGCAGCTCAATGCCCTGTTGATAACTTTTGAAAACGCAGCCGAGAAACGCCGCCGCCACGCG
>UQSV01000027.1 GCA_900543875.1 uncultured Coriobacteriaceae bacterium
TGCCCGCCGAGAACGCCGCCATCAAGCACAACACGCAGGCTGCCGCCTGGACGTATCAGAACATGGACAACGCCCTGTCCACGATGAAGCGCATGGGCTTCTCGTACGACTACGACCGCCTCGTGCGCACCTGCGACCCCGAGTACTACAAGTGGGGTCAGTGGATGTTCCTCAAGATGTGGGAGAAGGGCCTGGCCTATCGCGCCACCTCGCCGGTCAACTGGTGCCCCAAGTGTCGCACCGTCCTGGCCAACGAGCAGGTCGTCGAGGGCCGCTGCTGGCGCTGCGACTCGATCCCCGAGAAGCGCGAGCTGTCGCAGTGGTACCTCAAGATCACCGACTACGCCCAAGAGCTGCTCGACGACCTCGACAAGCTCGAGGGCTGGCCTGAGAACGTCAAGGCCCAGCAGCGCAACTGGATCGGCCGCTCCGAGGGCTCCGAGATCGACTTCGCCCTGGCCGACACCGACGGCGTGACCCCCACCGACCGCAAGATCACCGTCTTCACCACCCGCGCAGACACCCTGTTTGGCGTGAGCTTCTTCCTGCTGCCTCCCGAGAGCCCGCTTGCCGCCGAGCTCGTGGCCGGCACCGAGCACGAGGCCGCCTTCAAGGAGCTTAAGGAGGCCACCGAGCAGGTCTCGAGCATCGACCGCCAGGGGTCCGCGCGCGAGAAGCACGGCGTCTTCACGGGCCGCTACGTCATCAACCCCATCAACGGCCGCCCGGCCCCCATCTGGGTTGCTGACTATGTGCTGCTCGACTACGGCACCGGCGCCGTCATGGGCGTTCCCTGCGGCGATCAGCGCGACTTCGACTTCGCCAAGAAGTACGGCCTCGAGATCGCCCCGATCATCTGCGAGAAGGAAGACCCGCTGTACGAGGAGCTCAAGGACGAGCGCGAGCTGCGCGTCACGAGCGTCGACTGGGACAAGGCCATGGTTGCCGAGGGCTACCTCGTGCAGTCCGGCGAGTTCACTGGCCTCAAGGGCGGCAAGCACTCCGAGGCCGAGGCCGCCATCATCTCCTGGCTCGAGGAGCGCGGTGCCGGTCGCAAGAAGGTCCAGTTCCGCCTTCGCGACTGGCTCATCAGCCGTCAGCGCTACTGGGGCAACCCCATCCCGATGATCCACTGCGATTGCTGCGGTGACGTGCCGGTGCCGTATGACCAGCTGCCGGTCACCCTGCCCGAGAACCTTGACCTTGGTGCCGGCGAGACCCTCGCCGAGTACGCCCCGTTCTACGAGACGACCTGCCCCAAGTGCGGCAAGTCCGCCAAGCGCATCACCGACACGATGGACACCTTCACGTGCTCCAGCTGGTACTACCTGCGCTACTGCGACCCGCACAACGACCAGCTGCCCTTCTCCAAGGAGTCGGTCGACCGCTGGATGCCCGTTGACAACTACATCGGCGGCATCGAGCACGCCATCCTGCACCTGCTCTACAGCCGCTTCTGGACCAAGGTCCTGCGCGACCTGGGCATGATCGACGCCGACGAGCCCTTCACCAACCTGCTGTGCCAGGGTATGGTCAAGGACGAGCACGGCGACACCATGTCCAAGTCCAAGGGCAACGTCGTGCCGCCCTCGAGCGTCATCGAGCCCTACGGTGCCGACACCATGCGCCTCGTCATCCTTTTCATCGCCCCTCCCGAGAAGGACTTCGACTGGAACGAGGACGTCGTCGCCGGCGCCAACCGCTTCATAAAGCGCGCCTGGTCCATCGTCTGGAAGCTCGTCGAGGGCGCCCAGGAGGGCGAGTTCGACCCCGCGAAGCTGAGCGAATCCGCCGCCGAGCTGTTCCGCAAGCTCAACGGCCTGGGCGACCGCTGCACGACCGACTATGACCGCGGCCAGTTCAACACCGCCATCTCGGCCATCATGGAGATCGTGAACGCCGCGAGCAAGTACGTGAACGACACCCCCGCCGAGCAGCGCGACCACGCGCTCGACTACCGCGTCGCCCACGACATCGTGGCGATTCTCGCTCCGATCTGCCCGCACTGGGCCGAGGAGCTCTTCCACGAGGCCCTGCACCGCGAGGGCTCCGTCTACAACGAGCCGTGGCCCACGTTCGACCCGGTGCTCGCCGTGGCCGACACGGTCGAGATCGCGGTCCAGGTCATGGGCAAGGTCCGCGGCCACGCCACCGTCGCCGCCGACGCCTCCAAGGAGGAGACCGAGAAGGCGGCGCTGGCCGCCGTGGCCTCTCAGCTCGAGGGCAAGACGGTCCGCAAGGTCATCGTCGTACCTGGCAAGCTTGTGAACGTCGTCGCCAACTAGCATTTGACTCACCGGGCGGCGCCTCGCTTGGGGCGCCGCCCGCTCGTATGGGAGGTTTTGCGCATGAGGTGTCCCCACTGTGGCCAGGAGCTGGGCGAGGGCCTGCTGCCCGCGCGTTGCCCCGCCTGCGGAAGCAGGCTCTCTGCCGGCGCCTCCCATGGCGCCGAGACGGGTTCGCGCGCCTCGGCGGATCGCGCGGCCGCCTCGCGCAGGAGCGTCGAGGGCCTCTCTGGCAGGGGAGCGGGCCGTCGCGATCGCTCGCACACGGCCAAGCGCGTCGGTCGCGTGCTGCTCGGCTTCGTGCTCGTCGTCGCCTTCGCCGCGGCTGTCGTGTTCGTCGCCTGGCGCAGCGAGATCATTGGCGGGCGCACCGTCCCCGACGTGACGGGCTGGAACAGCGCCTCGGCCACGGCCAAACTCGAGGAGAAGGGCTTTGCTGTGGGCACCAACGAGGTGTCGGACGCCTCGAGGCAGGCGGGCGTCGTGGTGGGCGAGAGCCCCACGGCGGGCCAGCGCGTCGATGCCGGTTCGACCGTCACGATTGATGTCGTGGTTGCCGAGGCGGGCGCCTAGGATGGGCCGCCGGGCATCATCACGGATGCTACACAGTTTGCATCTTGACGCTCTAGCAGGATGTTTACTACACTGGCTTGGATAGTAGGATTGACTGAGGGATGTGGGGTGGAGTTTTCGCCCCGCATCTCTTTGTCTGTAGGTAGGCCGTGTCGCTCGCGGCCACGGATTGAAGGGAGGCCCGATGGCGCAGGAAGACAAGGCCGCCGCCATTCTCCAGGCCCTCGAGGTGGCCGGTGCCGCGCATGGCGTCGACGTCCTCGAGGTCGAGCTCGTTGGTGCCACGAAGGCGCCCACGGTGCGCGTCCGTCTCGACTGGATGGACGAGGCCAAGGGAACGATCTCGCTCGACGACGTTGCGGTCCAGACCGAGTGGGTCTCCGAGGTCATCGACGTCGTCGACCCGTTCCCCGGCTCCTTCACCCTCGAGGTGAGTTCCCCGGGCCTCGACCGCCCGCTGCGCCGCGAGCGCGACTTCGAGCGCTTCGCCGGCGAGCAGGTCGCCCTCACCACGAAGGCAGTCGAGGGCCGCAAGCGCTTCTCGGGCAAGCTCGTGGGCATGAGGGACGGCCTCGTCGTGATCGATACCGACGACGGCGAGCAGACCTTCGCGCTCGACGAGATTCGCCGCTGCGCCATCAAGCCCACCTTCGCCAAGGGCGAGAAGAAGACGTTCGACAAGTCGGGCGGCAAGAAGGCCCAGGGCAAGTAGCAAGACATGATGGGCGCCGCGGGCGCCTTTGGATGACACGGCCAGGAAGGATTAGCACACATGGCATCTCAGATGATGGAAGCGCTCATGGCGCTCTGCCAGGAGAAGCACATCGACGAGCTCTATCTGCTCGACCGCCTCGAGCAGTCGCTCGCGGCCAGCTACGCGACGCTCATGCACCTCGATTGGGGCGCCAAGGTCACGATCGACCGCATGACCGGCAAGATCTACGTCTACAAGCTCGTCCCTAAGGACGACTCGATGGACGAGGAGGGCAACTACACGGAGTTCGACGAGATCGACGTGACGCCCAAGGACACGAGCCGCATCGCCGCTCAGCACGCCAAGGCCGAGATCAACGCCATCGTGCGCAACGCCGCCCGCGAGCAGATCTACGAGGAGTTCTCGCAGCGCGTCGGCGACATCATCACCGGCACCGTGCTGCAGTCGACCCCCGACTTCACGATCGTCAAGATTCGCGAGGGCGTCGAGGCCGAGCTGCCCCACTTCGACCGCAAGCGCCACCCCGAGGAGCGCAACGAGCGCCCCGCCGGCGAGCGCTACTCGCACAACCAGCGCATCAAGGCCGTCATCATCGACGTGCGTGACCCCAACGCCCAGATCGCCCAGCCGGTCCGCGGCGAGCACTCCCGCCCCTCGATCGTCATCTCGCGCACGCACCCCGAGCTCATCCGTCGCCTCTTCGAGCTCGAGGTCCCCGAGATTTACGACGGCGTCGTCGAGATCCGCTCCATCGCCCGCGAGCCGGGCGTGCGCTCCAAGGTCGCCGTCTCCTCGCTCGATGACCGCCTCGACCCGGTGGGCGCCTGCGTCGGCCCCAAGGGCAGCCGCGTGCGCACCGTCGTGAGCGAGCTGCGCGGCGAGCGCGTCGACGTCGTGCTGTGGGACGACGACCCCTGCAAGTGCGTCGCCAACGCCCTCTCCCCGGCGCGCGTCAACCGCGTCATCACCCTCGAGGAGGGCTTCGTCACGGCCATCGTGCCCGACGACCAGCTCTCCCTGGCCATTGGCAAGGAGGGCCAGAACGCCCGTCTCGCCGCCCGCCTCACCGGCATGCACATCGACATCAAGAACGAGTCGCTTGCCGCCGGCGTCCTGTCCCAGATGCCCGCCCCCGTCGAGGAGGCCGAGGACCTTCTCGGCGACGAGGAGGAGGGCCACCGCTGCGAGTACGTGGGCCCCTCCGGCATCCAGTGCCGCAACATGGCCCGTCCGGGCTCGCGCTTCTGTGGCGTCCACGAGAAGCTCGACCTCGTCGACGGCGCCGAGGTCTCCGACGACCCCGACTCGCTCATCTAGGGCGTTCAGGCTAACCTCACACGTCCATTTCTGACACCTCGGGCATAAACCGCCCGGTACATGCCCGTAAGGAAGGTAGGCCACATGGCAAAGACCCGCGTACATGACCTTGCCAAGGAATTTGGCATGACGAGCAAGGAGATGCTCCAGCACCTCTCCGACATGATGATTCCGGCAAAGTCCGCATCGAGCGCCCTCGAGGACGCCTACGTCATGGTTGTCCGCAAGAAGATGGCGCCGATCCTCGAGGCCCGCGCCGCAGAGATCGAGGCCGCCAAGAAGGCCGAGGCCGAGGCCAAGGAGAAGGCCGAGGCCGAGGAGCGCGCCCGCGCCGAGGCCGAGCGCATCGAGGTCGAGAAGCGCCGCGAGGCCGAGCGCAAGAAGGCCGAGGCCGAGCGCGCCCGCGCCGAGGCGGCCCGTAAGAAGGCCGAGGCCGAGCGTGCCGAGGCCGAGCGCAAGCGCAAGGAAGAGGAGGAGCGCAACCGCGTCCGCGACAACGCCCCCAAGTCCGTGCCCTCGATGACGAGCCTGCTCGACCAGATTGCCCAGCAGGAGAAGATTCTCAAGGCTCAGCGCGAAGAGCAGGCCGCCAAGAAGGCTGAGGCCAACAACAACGGAGGCCGTGGCCGCCGCGGTGGCCGCCCGCAGCGCAGCGGTGCCTCCGGCGCCACCCGCTCCAACAACAACGTGGCCGACTCCACGCCCGTGAGCCCCGAGAAGGCCGCCAAGGCCTCGCGCGGCAAGCACAAGGGCCACCGCGAGGAGGAGGGCGACCGTTACAGCCGCATGGCCAAGGCCGCCGAGGAGTACAACCGCGAGCGCGTCCTCGAGGAGGCCCGCGCCAGCGTCGAGGAGGCCTCGCGCGAGTCCACCGGCCGCCGTAAGAAGCGCAAGGAGCGCCGCCAGAAGCAGGCCGCTCAGGCCGCCAAGGAGCAGGCGATCGAGGAGGCCATCGCCAACGACCAGAACGTCGCCGAGATTGGCATGGTGAAGGTCCCCACGGGCTCCACCGTCGCCGAGCTCGCCGAGCTGCTCAACGTCCCCGCCTCCGACATCGTCAAGCGCCTGTTCCTGCTGGGCAGCCCGCTCACGATGACCCAGTCGATGTCCGACGACCTCATCGAGCTCGTTGCCGACGACCTGGGCCGCGAGGTCAAGGTCATGACCAAGGAGGAGGAGAACTCCTTCACCTTCTACGATGACCCCAAGGACCTGCTGCCGCGCGCCCCGGTCGTCACCGTCATGGGCCACGTCGACCACGGCAAGACGTCGCTGCTCGACGCCATCCGTCACACCGGCGTTGCTGCCGGCGAGGCGGGCGGCATTACGCAGGCTATCGGCGCTTCGCAGGTCATGATCAACGACCGCAAGATCACCTTCATCGATACCCCGGGTCACGCCACCTTTACGGCCATGCGTGCCCGTGGCGCCAAGGTGACCGACATCGTCATCCTGATCGTCGCCGCCGACGACGGCGTCATGCCCCAGACGGTCGAGTCGATCAACCACGCCAAGGCCGCCGGCGTGCCCATCATCGTGGCCGTCAACAAGATCGACAAGCCCGGCGCCAACCCCGACAAGGTGCGCCAGGAGCTCACCGAGTACGGCATCATCCCGGAGGAGTGGGGCGGACAGAACATGTTCGTCAACATCTCCGCCAAGAAGAAGATCGGCATCGACGAGCTTCTCGAGACCGTTCTGCTCCAGGCAGACGTCCTTGAGCTCAAGGCCAATCCCAACACGTTCGCCTCCGGCAACGTCCTCGAGGCCAAGCTCGACCGCGGCCGCGGCTCGGTCGCCACGGTCCTCGTGACCCGCGGCACCCTGCACGTCGGCGACGCCATCGTCGCCGGTATGTCCTACGGGCGCATCCGCGCCATGCTTGACCCCAAGGGCAACACCGTCAAGGAGGCCGGGCCCTCCGACCCGGTCGAGATCCTCGGCCTGCAGAGCGTCCCCGCCGCCGGCGATGAGTTCCGCGTGTTCACTGAGGAGCGCGAGGCCCGCGCCCTGGCCGAGCAGCGCGCGCTCAAGGCTCGCATCGAGGAGCAGAACCGCGTCAAGCACGTCACACTCGAGACGCTCTTCTCCACGATGGAGGATGCCGAGGTCAAGGAGCTCAACCTCATCATCAAGGCCGACGTCCAGGGCTCGATCGAGGCCCTTCAGGACTCGCTCGACAAGATGGACCAGTCCGAGGTGCGCATCAACACGATCCACTCCGCCGTGGGCGCCATCACCGAGACCGACGTTACCCTGGCCGATGCCTCCAACGCCATCATCATCGGCTTTGGCGTGCGCCCCGACGCCAAGGCCCGCGCCGCCGCCGAGCACCAGGGCGTCGAGATCCGCACCTACAGCGTCATCTACAAGGCCATCGAGGAGATTGACGCCGCCCGCATCGGCATGCTCAAGCCCACCGAGGAGGAGCACCAGACCGGATCGGCCGAGGTCCGCGACACCTTCAAGGTGCCCAAGGCCGGCATCGCCGCCGGCTGCATGGTCTCCGAGGGCGAGATCAGCCGCGACGACAACGTCCGCCTCGTTCGCGACGGCATCGTCGTCTTCGACGGCAAGATTGCCTCGCTGCGCCGCTACAAGGACGACGTCAAGAGCGTCAAGGCCGGCTTCGAGTGCGGTATCAGCCTCGAGAACTACCAGGACATCAAGCCTGGTGACGTCATCGAGGGCTACAAGATCATCCAGGTTGCCCGCACCGAGTAGGTTTGGGCTTCCCCGCAGCTCGCGGGGCCTGTGACTAGCGACTACGCGTGGGGCGGCCCCTTGGGGTCGCCCCGCCCCACCTAGGCAGGAGCAGACATGAAGCAGAACGCAAATTCGCGCCGCTCCGGCGAGATCGCCCGCGAGAAGCTTGCGAGCATCCTTCTCTTTGAGGTCGCCGACCCCGATCTCGACCTCGTGACCCTCACGGGCTGCGAGGTCTCCGTCGACCGCTCGTTCGTGCGCGCCTACGTCACGTGCGAGCCCGAGCGCTACGAGTCGGTCATGGCCGCCCTCGAGCGCGCCAAGGGGCGCATCCGCTCGCTGCTTGGCCGCGCCCTCGGATGGCGCGTGACGCCCGAGCTCGCGTTCTCCATCGACACCTCGACCGACGAGGCCGAGCGCATCGCCCGCGCTCTCGAGCAGCGTCCGCCCACCATCGACGTGGAGAAGGACGAGTTTGGCTACCCCATCGCCAGCGAGGCCAGCGGGGACGAGCCTTCCGAGGACGAGTCGAGCGAGGCATAGGGGAGCGCATGGACTCTGGAGACGAGCAGCTATTTGCCGAGCAGCGCGAGAAGTTCGGGCGCATAGCGCGCCTCATCGACGAGGCGACCGAGATCGTCATCTGCGCGCACACCGACCCCGACGGCGACGCCCTCGGCAGCGGCCTTGCGCTCGAGCAGATCATCTCGCAGCACTGGGAGGGCAAGCACGTCACGAGCCTTTTGGCCGATGACGCCCCCGTGCCGCGCCTGTACCGCTTCCTCCCGGGGGCGGACTGCTTCATGCGCGCGAGCGACTACGCCGGCACGCCCGACCTGTTTATCGTGGTCGACCTGTCGGTGGCTCCGCGCCTCAACCGCGCGCAGGCCGTGCTCGAGCGCAGCGCCCACGTGGCGATCATGGACCACCATCCCTGCACCGCGCCGTTTGGCGACGTGGCCCTCATCCGCCCCGACGCCGCGGCGACTGGCGTGATCATCGCCGAGTTCGGCCTCTTCCTTGGCGCGCATATCACGCCCGAGATCGCGAACTGCCTGTTCTGTGCCATCGTCACCGACACGGGCCGCTTCCAGTACCAGAACGCCGACTCCGAAGCCTTCGAGTGCGCGAGCATGCTCGTCGACGCGGGCGCGAGCCCCTCGATGATCTCGCTCAACGTGTACCAGAGCTTCAGGCTCGCGTACCTGCACCTCGAGAGCGTGGTCATGGGTCGCATCGTGACGTTCGACCACGGTCGGATTGCCTACAGCTACGCCACGCGCAACGACCTCGAGCGCACGGGCGCGCGCCCCGACGAGTGCGACGGTCTCATCGACGTCGTGCGCAGCGTCGAGGGCTCCGAGGTGGCGCTCTTCCTCAAGGAGCTGCCCGACGGCCGCGTGCGCGGCAACCTGCGCTCCAAGGGCAAGCACGACATCTCCGGCGTCGCCCGCCTGCTGGGCGGCGGCGGCCACAAGGCTGCGGCCGGCTTCACCTCCGAGGATGGCATCGACGCCACGCTCGCGACGGTGCTGCCGCAGCTCCAGGCGGTGCTCCATGCCGCCGACGAGGGACGAGGCGTCGTCCCCACCAACCCGCAAATGAAACTCGAGCTTGGCAAAGGGGTCTGATATGCGTCGTGGGACGAGTGGCATCAACGCGCTCATAGGTGTCGACAAGCCCCTTGGCATGACCTCGCATGATGTCGTGGCGCACGTCCGCCGCGCGCTGGGCGAGCGCCGCGTGGGTCACGCCGGCACGCTCGACCCCGATGCATCGGGCGTGCTCGTCGTGGGCGTGGGCCAGGGCACGCGCCTCATGGGCCTGCTCACGGCCGAGCGCAAGAGCTACATGGGCCTTGTGGTCTTTGGCTCCGAGACCGACACCGACGACGCCGAGGGCGCCGTCACCCGCACGGCCGACGTTCCCGCCTGGGCCTTCGACGATGCCGCCGCGCGCGAGCGGCTGGTGTCGCTCGTGGGCAGCTTCATGCAGGTGCCGCCCGCCTACTCGGCCATCTCGGTGAACGGCGTGCGCTCCTATGCGCGCGCCCGCGCCGGCGAGCAGGTCGAGCTCGAGGCGCGTCCCGTGACGATTCACGCCGCCGAGCTCGTCGCCATCCAGAACGTAGATGGCGCCTGCGCCTGGCTCTGCTCGTTCGACGTCTCCAAGGGCTGCTACATCCGTGCCATCGCGCGCGACCTGGGGCGTGCCTGCGGCACGGCCGCCCACCTGGGCGGACTCACGCGTACGAGCTCGGGGTCCATCTCGCTGGGCTCGTGCGTGAACCTCGAGAGGCTCGAGGCCGAAGGGGCTGGCCTGCTTGACTCCGCGTCGCTCGACCCCGTGGCCTGCCTGGGCCTTCCCGCCCGCATCCTCACGGCCGCCGAGCTTGCTGATGCAGCCTGCGGAAAGCGCCTGCCCGTTGGCGCCGTGTCCTCGCAGGTGGCCGAGGGAGGACTCGTCTCGCTCGTGAACGAGGGCAAGCTCTATGGCGTCTGGCGCCGCACCGGCCGTCAGCTCGTGAGCCAGACCAACTTCCCCGCGGGCATTATGGGAGTGCGCCCATGAGCGCCGAGCCACAGGCGGTAAGTCCGCTGGGCCCTGCCTGGGACCATGTCCTGAGCGCCCCCGAGCTCGCGAAGCGTCTGGTGGCGGGCCCCGCGCTCGACCAGGCGCTCCCGCATGCCCGCATCATCGGCACAGGCGAGCGCCTCTATGCCATGACCCCGCTGGGCGAGCGCATCGGCTCGGCCGACGTCTCCTGCGTCTGCTCCGTGGGCGCCTTCGATGGCGTGCACGCGGGGCACCGTGCGCTCGTGGCGTCGGCGGTGGACGAGGCCGCCGAGCGCGGGTGCGCCTCGGTCGCCGTGACCTTCTCGCCCGACCCCGCGGCGGTTCTGTCTGGCCCGATCGTCAACGAGTCGCTGCTCAGCGTGGCTGACCGCGTGCGCATGCTCGCCACGCTGGGGGTCGATGCCGTGCTCGTCGTGCCGTTCGACGAGCGCCTGGCCGCAACGCCCCACGACCGCTTCCTCGTCGACTGGCTCGTGCGCCCGCTTTGCGCGGCGTCGCTGCACGTTGGCGCGAACTTCCGCATGGGCGCGGGCGGCCGCGGAGACGTTCGTGCCCTGGCCGCCGTGGGCAAGCCCCTTGGCGTTGCCGTCCATGGCCACGAGCTCGTCTGCGAGGACGGGCGGGCGGTGAGCGCCACGCGTATCCGCGGCCTGCTCCACGAGGGCAAGGTCGAGGCGGCGGCCGGCCTGCTGCGCCGCTACCACCTCGTGCGCGGTCATGTCGAGCACGGCCGGGGCGAGGGCACCTCGTTTGGCTTTCCCACGGCCAACGTTCGCGTTGACGTCTCCGCCTGCCTGCCTGCCGAGGGCGTCTATGCCGCGCTCGTCTGCGACGGCTCCTCGGCCTGGCCCGCGGCCGTCAACGTGGGCGCGCCGCGTTCCTTCGGGGGCGAGCAGGGCGAGCCCTTCCTCGAGGCCACGCTCGTGGGATTTCAGGGAAACCTCTACGGCGTCGAGCTGTCGGTGTCGTTTGTGGCGTGGCTGCGCGAGTCGCGTACGTTCGCGTCGCTCGACGAGCTTGAGCGCACGGTTCTGGGCAATGTCGCCTGGGTGAGGAGCTATCTGGGGGAGGGAGCGATCCTATGATCACGGACGAGGACAAGGAGCGGGTGCGCCAGGCGACCGACCTCGTTCAGCTCGTCTCCGAGACGGTCGTGCTGCGCCCGCGCGGCAACGACTTCTGGGGCTGCTGCCCCTTCCATCACGAGAAGAGCCCGTCGTTTCACGTGACCCCCTCCACGGGCCTGTGGCATTGCTTTGGCTGCAACTCGGGCGGGGACGTCTTCGACTACGTGATGCGCCGCGAGGGCCTCGACTTTCTCGACGCGGTGCGCTACCTTGCCGACCGCGCCCACATCGACATCGACGACGCCCCGCGCGGCGGCGCGCCCCGCGGCCCCAAGCGCACGCGCGTCATCGACGCGCTCGAGGCCGCCCAGTCGGCCTACGCGCTGCGCCTCATGCGCGGCAGGAGCGACGCGGCCGCCGAGGCCCGTCGCTACTTTGCGGGCCGCGGCTTTAACTCCGACATCTGCTCACGCTGGCACCTCGGCTTTGCCGACCCCGGCGTGTCGCTCATGCGTGAGCTCACGGCCCAGGGCTTCTCGCGCGGCGAGCTTGAGGCGGCAGACCTCGTGTCGTCGCGCTCGGGACGCGCCCGCGACCAGTTCTACAACCGCGTTATGTTCCCCATCCACGACGAGCAGGGCCGCTGCATCGGCTTTGGCGGTCGCGTCATGGGTGACGCCAAGCCCAAGTACCTCAACACGCGCGAGACCAGCGTCTTCCACAAGTCAAAGCACATGTTCGCCTTCGACTACGCCAAGGAGAGCATCGCCGCGAAGGGCTACGCCATCGTGACCGAGGGCTACATGGACGTCATCTCGATGCACGAAGCGGGCTTCACCAACACGGTGGCCGCCCTTGGCACCGCCCTGTCGCTCGAGCACGTGCGCACCCTGTCGCGCTTCGCCAAGACCATCGTCTGCATGTTCGACGGCGATGCGGCCGGCCAGCATGCAGCGCAGGCCGCCGTACGCTTTACCGAGAGCACGAAGGCGGCACTTACCTGCGTGGTGCTGCCCGACAACCAAGACCCCGACGAGTTCCTCAAGGCCCATGGCCCCGAGGCCATGAGCGAGCAGCTGCGCGGCGCGCGGCCCCTCATCGACTTCGTGCTCGACAAGACGCTCGAGACGCGCGATCTGTCGAGCCCGGGCCTGCGCCTTGAGGCGCTCGACGAGGTGGCCAAGATCTTGGCCCCGCTCAAGGACTCCTACCTGCTCGACTCCTACGTCCAGCAGGTCGTAGGCCGCCTGGGCGTCGACGCCCAGGCCGCCAAGCGCAAGATTCGCGAGACGCCCGTCGAGGAGGTCGAGGACGCCTCGACTCGCTATGGAGCGCAGGCGCGCTACCAGGGCGGGCGTGGCCAGGGCAGGCAGGCGCGCCCGGCGTCGCCCGTCGAGGACGGTCCCAACTACGACGAGTTCGCCTACGACTACGTGCCGGAGGATTTCGGCTCGGACGTCGACCCCGCGATTGGCGCCGCCCCCGTGAAGGCTGCGCCGGCGGGGCCCTCGACCTTTGGCGACGACGCCCTCTCGACCGAGGACCGCACGCAGCTGCGCGCCGAGCGCAACCTGCTCGCGCTGCTCGCCAAGAATCCCGACGCCTTCCGGCCCTATGCCGACCGCATCTCGACGTTTAGCTGGGCTGACGCTCGTCATGAGACGATCGCCTGGGCCATCCTCGGCACGCCCGAGGGCACCACGCCCGCAGACGCCGTGAACCTCGCGACCCGCGCCTGCCCTGACGCGCCCAGGATCTTGAGCGCGAGCGAGTTCGACGCGACGAGCGGCTGGGACGAGAGCAAGAACGTCGAGTTTGTGGTGGGCGAGGCCGAGATCCGCTCGCTCGACAGGCGCATCGCCCAGCTCACGAGCGGCCTCTCCTCGGCCGACCCCGAGGCTATGCGCGCGGCGCTGGTCGAGCTGGGGCAGCTCAGGGAGCGGCGCGCCCGAGTGCGCGCGGAACAGCCGCTCGAGTAGGGCGCGTGGCAAGGCGCCGCGGGTGGGCGAACGCTCGCTTGCGGAGACGCGCGGCCGCGCGGACTCATCTCGCCCAAAGGGGAGTCGAACGGTCGCGTGGACGCATGGATTTTTCTATGTTTAAATGACATTTCCATGCTTACGCTGCGTTGTTCAGGAGATACTAGAAATCATCTGTGCATCGTATGGACGTCGAGAGGAAGTCTGTGGCAACGACTAATAAGACCAAGAACGAACCGAAGCTTTCCTCCGAGCTCGAGGGGGCGCTCGGCCAGCTTGTTGAGACCGCCAAGGCCTCGGGCAGCGTCTCCGAGGACGACATTCAGGTTGCCCTGCGCGAGGTCGACGTCGATGACGATGAGCTCGAGGACCTCTATGGCGCCCTGCGCTCGCATGGCGTCGAGATCACAAGCGACGGCGACGACGTGCCCGTCGAGGACGACTCCGACGACGAAGACTCCAACGACCGCATGGGTTCGTTCGACGATAACGACGATGACTCGACCCCCGTCGAGAAGATTCCCACGATTCCCAGCGCGCCCAAGCGCAAGAAGGGCTCGAGCCTCAAGAGCCGCCGTCGCCAGGACGCGGCCACCGTCATGCTCACCGGCGACCCGGTTCGCATGTACCTCAAGGAGATTGGCAAGGTCGACCTTCTGAACGCCTCCGAGGAGGTCCACCTTGCGATGAAGATCGAGGCGGGCACCGAGGCCGCTGAGAAGCTTGAGGCCCACGAGCGTGGCGAGCTCGAGCTCTCCCGCGTCGAGCTGCGCCGCCTCACGCGTGTCGAGCAGATGGGCATGGAGGCCAAGCAGGCCCTCATCTCGGCCAACCTGCGCCTGGTCGTCTCCATCGCCAAACGCTATGTGGGCCGCGGCATGCTGTTCCTCGACCTCATCCAGGAGGGCAACCTCGGTCTCATTCGCGCGGTCGAGAAGTTCGACTACACCAAGGGCTTCAAGTTCTCGACGTACGCCACCTGGTGGATTCGCCAGGCCATCACGCGCGCCATCGCCGACCAGGCCCGCACGATCCGCATCCCGGTCCACATGGTCGAGACGATCAACAAGCTCGTGCGCGTGCAGCGCCAGCTGCTACAGGACCTTGGCCGCGACCCCACTCCCGAGGAGATCGGCGAGGAGATGGGCATGAGCGCCGAGAAGGTCCGCGAGATCCAGAAGATCAGCCAGGAGCCCGTGTCGCTCGAGACGCCGATTGGCGAGGAGGAGGACTCCCAGCTGGGCGACTTCATCGAGGACGCCCAGGCCGTGGCGCCTCCCGAGGCTGCGAGCGACTCGATGCTGCGCGAGCAGCTCGACCAGGTGCTCGATGGCCTAGCAGACCGTGAGCGCAAGGTCATCAAGCTTCGCTTTGGCCTTGAGGACGGTCACCCCCGCACCCTCGAGGAGGTTGGTCGCGAGTTTGGCGTCACGCGCGAGCGCATTCGCCAGATCGAGTCCAAGACGCTCATCAAACTGCGCCACCCGAGCCGCTCGAGCAAGCTCAAGGACTACATGGAGGAATAGTCCTCTCAGTGCTTGACCTTTATGCCCCGCCCGATACCAGCGAGCCGCTGCTATCGGGCGGGGCTTTCGCATGTCTTAGCCGGCGTGCCGCTCGTCCCCCCCCCTCGCGCCATCTTGGGTATGAACGGTATAGTTGAAGCTACTCGATTCGTATCAGACGCACGCAAGCCGTGCACTACGCTGTCCGCCCCTCGCGCCAAGACGTGCGGAGCCGCTTTGGAGGTTGCCATGAGGCACAACCGTTTCGTTTCCGTACTCGTCGTGGCGCTGTGCTGCGTGCTTGCCCTAGGCCTCACGGCCTGCGGCGGCTCCGACTTCTCCGACGACGACTCAAACGCCATCGGTAGCGACATCTCCAGCCGCCTCGACGAGCTCAAGGCCGACTCGGGCGACTCGGTCGACCTCGTGAAGGACACGGTCAACACCTATGTGGGCAGCCAGCTCGAGGAGATGGGCGTCTCGGCCGATGACCTCGTCGACGCCTACCTGCAGAGCTTTGACTACGAGATATCTGACATCTCCGGCTCGGGCGGCAGCGCCACCTGCAAGATCAAGCTCACCTGCCGCTCGGTCACGGGCATCATCGCGGACTTCCAGGCCAAGTCCAAGGGCATGACCCCCACCGAGGCCGGCGCCGTGCTGCTCCAGTGCGTCAAGGATGCCCCCGCTACCCAGCAGGAGGCCGATGCCTACTGCCAGAAGGGCTCGGATGGCTCCTGGGAGTGCCTGGAAGGCCTCAAGCAGGCGCTCGTGAAGCTCTGCTTCTAGCGTCGCCAGGTGTAGGGGTTCACATGTTCAACATCGTCCTGCTCGAGCCCGAGATTCCCGCCAACACGGGAAATATCGGCCGCACGTGCGTGGTCACGGGCTCGCGCCTGCACCTCGTGGGGCCGCTTGGCTTCTCGCTCAACGACGACCACCTGAGGCGCGCCAGCCTTGGCTACTGGCACAGCCTCGACGTTGCCACCTACGCAAGCTGGGACGACTTCCTCGAGCGCTGCGGCCTTGTCGAGGGCGACGCCCGCCTGCACCTGCTCACCAAGAAGGCGCGGCGCACCTATGCCGAGTCGACCTATCGCGACGGTGACTTCCTCGTCTTTGGCAAGGAGTCGACGGGCATTGACGAGGGGCTGCTCGTCCGCATGCCCCAGCGTTGCGAGCGCATTCCCATGCTGCCAGACGCCGCCTCCATCACGGACGCCGGCGAGTGGGCCGCCCGCAGCGGCAAGGCACGCGACCACGTGGCGCTCGCCCAGGACGTCTGCGGCAACTTCGTCGACCCCGATGACTACCGCATCAGCGCTCTCAACCTCTCGAACGCGGCGGCGATCGTTCTCTACGAGGCCCTGCGTCAGACCGGCTTCGAGGGAATGTAGCAGCTCATCGATTTAATGTCCTGCCAACGTGGCACTACTGTGGCCAAGCCCCATTCCCGAGGCTTGGCCACTTCTTTTGGGGAGGACACCATGATCAGGTTCAGGCTCTCGTTCCTACGTGCTGACCAGGGCATCGACGAGCTCGTCGTGAATGAATTCGAGCTCACACGTGCGCTCAACAGCTATGTGGATGAGCACGGCCCCGCTCGCCTCATCGAGGTCAAGGAGTCGGCTACCGAGAACTACCACGTCGAGGCGGGCCCCTATGGGGCGGAGATGGACGCCGTTGCGGGCACGCGCCGCTGGCGCCGTATGGAAGGCTCAGACAGCGCCTGGTTCGAGGTCTCGGCCGAGGGCGACCCCAAGCCTGGCGACTGGAACCTCATGATCATCGAACCGCCGCGCCCCAGGAGCCTCTATGAGCAGACAAGGATGGACCGCGACCTTGCCGACGCCAAGCTTAGGGTGCGCAAGAAGGAGGCTGGCTACGAGGACGAGCGGCCCCATGGCTTGCAGACCCCGTCCGAGAGCAAGCCGCGCACCATCAACGGCCGCATGGAGCTCGTCAACCCCGACGGCACGTTTCCTACCGTCTTGCTCGAGCGCTTTGGCGAGGAGGAGCTGCGCCGTGCGGTGGAGGAGGAGCGCAGGCCCCCGGAGCCTCCCCGCCGCAAGGGCGGCTTCTCGCGCTACTTTGGCATCAGCATCAAGCTCAAGAAGGCGGCCGCACGCTTATCAAACATGTGCGCTTGCCCGGCAACGGCGTTCTTGGCGCCGCCCTATCCCTCGAGAATCGCGATGGCGCGTACGTGGGTCGAGAGGTAAAAGAAAACCCCGCCGCAAGCGACGGGGTCATTAAATTCTGGCTCCTCGGATAGGACTCGAACCTATAACAACTCGGTTAACAGCCGAGTGCTCTACCATTGAGCTACCGAGGAATCGGTACGCCTTGAAGTGCCGTGCACCCGAAGCGCGATAGCTAGTATACCTAAGCTCAAGCGACGCGCAAGCAGAAATTTGGACATTTTTTCGCAAATCTCGGATTCTTATGTGCCTTGGCCTTCTTCCGATGGCATCGCCGCAGCTCACGACTATTATGGCGTGTCGTTGATCCGCAAAAGTATTTTCGAACATCGTCACGGTGCTATTGGTGCCGGGGAGGTTGCATGCTCGTCTACCTCATCACTATCGCCGTCGCGCTTGGCCTGCTCGTGGCGGCCGAATACGGCTTTGTCGGCCGCCCCCGCGTTGCCCGCGCGCTGTGGGCCGCCGCTTTCGTGGTGCTGCTCGCGCCTGCGGCCCTGCGCTACGACATCGGCGTCGACTACAGCGCCACGATGGAGTCTGCCGGCTACCTCGGCTACTGGCAGCTCTACCACCTCTACGCCAGCCAGCCCCCGGCGCTTGGCATGGACCCGGGCTTCTATCTGCTCATCCGCCTCCTTAACGTGTTTACCGACAACCCCCAGTGGATGTTCGCGACCATCTCCGCGGCGACCTACGCGCTCGTCCTGCGCGCCTGCAGGCGCCTGTCGCCCGTTCCCGTGCTGTCCGTGGCGCTCTTCCTCGTTGCGGGCTTCTACTTCGAGTCGTACAACATCGCGCGCCAGTGGTTTGCCATCGCCTGCGTGCTGAACGCCCTCGAGTGGGTGGGCCCCCTCGCGCTTGCGCCCCATGCCTGCGGGAGGGGAGCGAATGCCGCGCGTCTGGTGGGGGAGACGTGCCCCCGGCGCAGCTTCGCCCGCTACGCCCTCTGGGTGCTGCTTGGGGCCTCAATGCACCTGAGCTGCCTTCTGTGGCTGGTCGTCTGGCCCCTCACGCGCCTGCGTCTCACGCCCACCCGCGCCTTCGTCTGTCTCGCGGGCTTCGTTGCCGTGGCCTTCGTGGGCGTTCGCGTGGTGCAGGTCTTCTTTGCCCAGACGCGCTTTGGCCTCTACTTTGGCCCTGCGAGCTCGGTCTACGTGGGGCCTCACCCGCGCGTGAACGCCATCGTGACCTCGGGCCTCACGTGGGCGTTCGCCCTGTTCGCGCCCTACCTGGGCAAGCTCCAGTCTCGTCGAGACGCCAAGTCCGCTGCCGAGAGGGGCGAGGCGCCCGGCGTAGCCACCGCGACCATCTCACTCGACCCCCTCGACTCGACGCTTCTGCTGTGCGCCACGCTCGCCCTCGCCCTCAACGTCTCGGCCTTCTTCGTGCCCGCCATCGTCGACCGCGTGGCCCGCTACTTCGCGCCGATGCTCATCCTGCTCATGCCGCGCATGCTCGTCCACATCAAGGACGCGCGCCTTCGCCGCCTGTGCTGCGCTCTCATCATCGTGGCCTGGCTCGCTGCCACCTACGTGCAGGCATTTGCCGGCGGCCAGTACGGCGTGGTGCCATATCAGAGCGTATTTAGTGAGCGTTGCATGGCGGGGATTCTCTCGTAGGCCCTCGCTGGTATCATCCAACTATTAGTGCGCCGGCGTCATGCCCGCGCCCCGTGCCCCCGCGCGGATCTGTAAGCCCGTCAAGGAGACCCCATTGTCCCAAGACCAGACCTCGCAGGCGACCAGCGTCCCGGCCGCCGTCCCCGCGTCGCAGGCGTTCGCCAAGAGCGACCGCGCCAAGCAGAACTTCATCCTTCGCCAGCTCGTGGGCAAGGACTTCAAGCGCAAGTACCGCCGCAGCGTTCTCGGCGTCGTGTGGAGCGTGCTCAACCCGCTGCTCATGATGATCGTCATGTCGCTCGTCTTCTCGTTCTTCCTGCGCTATGACTCCATCGAGCACTACCCGCTCTACCTCATCCTCGGCAACGTCACCTGGCAGATCTTCGCCGACTCCACCAACCAGGGCGTCACCTCGATCCTCGACGCGGCGCCGCTGCTCAAGAAGGTCCGCATCAACAAGACGGTGTTCCCCATCGAGCGCGTGCTCTTCTCGCTCGTGAACTTCGCCTTCTCGCTCATCGCGGTCGTGCTCGTCATGCTGTGGGAGGGCGTCATGCCCACCTGGACCGTCGTCCTGCTACCGGTCCTGCTCGTGCTGCTCATGGGCTTCTGCATCGGCATGAGCCTGCTGCTTTCGGCCCTCGCCGTCTTCTTCCGCGACGTCATCCACCTGTGGGGCGTCGTCATCCTCGCGTGGAGCTACGTCACGCCGATCTTCTGGCCCGTCAGCATGATCGCCCAGGTGCCCTACGCCTTCATGCGCGTCATCATGCTGGCTAACCCCATGTACAACTACGTGACGTTCATGCGCATGATCTTGCTGAACGGCCAGCCGCCCGAGCTCATCACGGTTGCCATGTGCGCGTTCTGGGCCGTCGTCATGATCGCGATCGGCTACGCCGTCTTCCGCAAGCTCCAGCGCAAGTTCATCCTCTACATCTAGTCCGCGCCGAAAGGTTGGTTTCTTAGCATGGCTGACAAGACCATCAACAACTCCAGCGAGGACTACGCTATCGAGGTCAACGACGTGTCGATGATCTTCAACATGGCGAGCGAGCGCCTCGACAACCTCAAGGAGTATTTCATCAAGCTGGCCAAGCGCGAGCTGTTCTTCGAGGAGTTCCGCGCGCTCGACCACGTGAGCTTCAAGGTGCGCCGTGGCGAGGTGCTGGGCCTGGTGGGCACCAACGGATCGGGCAAGTCCACGATGCTTAAGATCATCGCCGGAGTGCTCGAGCCGAGCGAGGGCTCGGTCCACGTCCATGGCAACATCGCGCCGCTCATCGAGCTGGGCGCCGGCTTTGACATTGAGCTCACGGCGCGCGAGAACATCTACCTCAACGGCGCCCTGCTGGGCTACACCAAGGAGTTCATCGACACCCACATCGACGAGATCGTGGAGTTCGCCGAGCTCAAGGACTTCATGGATATGCCGCTCAAGAACTACTCCAGCGGTATGGTGGCGCGCATCGCCTTCGCCATCGCCACGGTCGTCGAGCCCGACGTCCTCATCGTCGATGAGACGTTGTCGGTGGGCGACGTCTTCTTCCAGGAGAAGTGCGAGCGCCGCATCCGCGACTTCATCGAGAGCGGCAACGTCACCGTCCTGTTCGTGAGCCACTCGCTCGAGCAGGTCGAGCGCCTGTGCACGCGCTGCGTGTGGATCGAGAAGGGCCACCAGCGCATGATCGGTGACACCGACGAGGTCTGCCAGGCCTATCGAAAGCAGTTCAACTAATGGCGGCCGAGCAGGTCGCCGTGACCCCGGGCGTCGGCTCCGTGCTTGGCCCCAAGGCCGAGCAGGGCGTGGCCGAGCAGGACGTCGCAAAGAAGAGCGTCGCCGCCGTCGTCGTGACCTACAACCGCAAGGACCTGCTTCTCGAGTGCCTCGACTGCCTCTCCAGGCAGGACATTGCTGGCCTCGCCGCGGGCTATGAGCTGCAGGTCATCGTGGTCGACAACGCGAGCACCGATGGTACCGAGCAGGCCCTGGCGCCGCTCGTCGAGCAGGGGAGCATCGCCTACTACAACACCGGCGAGAACCTTGGCGGCGCGGGCGGCTTCAACTTTGGCATGCGCGTCGCGGTCGAGCGCGGCCACGACTACGTCTGGGTCATGGATGACGACTGCATGACCCACCCCGACACCCTGCGCGAGCTGCTGCTTGCCGGCGAGGGTCTGAAGGGGGAGTACGGCTACCTCACGAGCGTGTGCCTCTGGACCGACGGCACGCCCTGCTCGATGAACCGCCAGCGCCACCCGTTGCACACCACGATCGAGGACTTCTCGCCCGAGCTGCAGCCCTGCACGCTCGCGTCGTTCGTGTCGCTGTTCGTCCCGGCCGACGTCATCGCCGAGCTGGGGCTCCCCATCAAAGACTTCTTCATCTGGACCGACGATTGGGAGTTCACGCGCCGCGTCTCGCGCAGGTATCCGTGCTACGTGGTGGGCACGAGCATCGTCACGCACAAGTGCAAGACCAACGGCGCGGGCAACATTGCGCTCGACTCGGGCGAGCGCATCGCGCGTTTTCGCCTGGCCTACCGCAATGACATCGTGCTCTACCGTGGCGAGGGCGTCGCGGGCTATGCGTACGTGGCCGCCCGCGACCTCAACCACCTCGCGCGCATCCTGCTCGAGGCCAAGGGCCGCAAGCTCGAGCGCGCCCGGGCCGTCGTGGGCGGCACCCTCGAAGGCCTGCGCTTCCATCCCCAGATCGAGTACGTCAAGCGTCCCGAGAAGTAGCCGAGGCTTGGCTCTTCGGGCAATTGTCCCGATGCGCGACTACTTGGACCCAATTCGCACAAACATGAAGAGAGAGGGCTGGCTTCCCCTCCGTGGGAAGCCAGCCCTTTGCATTTGTACCAGCAGCTGCGTCATGGTCTCACGTATGACAAGGGGTCGGCTTCCCAGGTGGAAAGTCAGCCCCCGATACCAGGTCTTCGTGGCAACAGCCCGCTACTTCATGCCAAGGTGGCTTCGCCAGTAGGCCTCGCCCGTCATCGTGGGGAAGGCGTCCCTGTAGGCCTGCGCGACGCGCTCGTGCTCGAGCTGCCAGCGCTTCTTGAGAGATCGCTCGCGTGCTATGATGCGGCGGTTGCGCTCGCGGTCCATCTCACGGACGGCGGCCTTCTCGCCCGTGGCATCGAGCACGACAATCGTGCGGGCCGCGCGGGTGTCGATGTCATAGTCCACGTCGGTGAGACGCTGCATGTGGCCGGGGGTCTTGCGCAGCAGTGCGTCGGGAAGCAGGTGCTTGTCGCCCGGGATGGACTTCACGAGCTTGCCGGCAAGGCCCAGCCTGCGGTGCTGGGTGGGCTTGACCTCATCCAGACGCGCGGCGGCGACGAGCTCGGGGTCGAGCTCGCTCACGGGCACGAACTTATCGTTGAGCTGGCCGTTCTTGCGCATGAGGGCGCTGCCGTCTGCCTCCATGAGCCATTCGGGGCCGCGCAGGTAGTCCTCAACGCCCTGCAGCAGCAGCTCGGCCGCGCCGTACTCGAGGTCGCGGCGGCGCAGCATGACGTTGCGCCAGACGCGCGTCATGAACAGCTCGGTGTTGACGAAGCCGTCGCAGGCGGCCATGACGAGGAAGTTGCGCACGTACTGATAGCAGTCGACCGAGGCACGCGGGCGCCCCTCGAAGCTCTCGTGCCACACGCAGATGCCGTTCATCGTCATGTTGGTGGGCTTCGAGCGCAGGCCGTACTCGACGTCGTCGCAGCGCACGAAGACCGGCAGGGGCAGACCCTTCTCGCGGAT
The DNA here is from genome assembly GCA_900543875.1 of uncultured Coriobacteriaceae bacterium. Lineage (GTDB taxonomy): Bacteria > Actinomycetota > Coriobacteriia > Coriobacteriales > Atopobiaceae > Parolsenella. Next base: position 22,310 of record UQSV01000027.1, read on the forward strand.
GTTGGCCACCGGGATGCACGAGAACCACCAGGCGCCGTAGGCGTTGTCAACTTCGACATTCAGGCGCTCGTTCTCGACTACCTGGTCGAGGCGGTCGACGTAGAGGTCAGGCTTGACCTTGCGGTAGACGCCGCTGCGCAGCACGTGGCTCACGTCCTCGAACAGGCGGCAGGGCTGCTCGACGGAGAGCATTGCGCCGTTCACGAAGGCGTCCTTGTAGGCGTCGCTGGCGAGCGCCAGCAGGTTGTAGGTGCGCTTGATGCTCTCGGGGAAGACGTGCACGTCGTCGTCCATGAGGACCACGTGGGTGAAGCCCTCGCCCGAGTCGAGCGCGGCGAGCATGCCGCGGGCAAAGCCGCCGGCGCCGCCCACGTTCTCGTTGTCGATGACCGTCACGAGGTCGTCGGAGAGGGCGTCGGCGTCGAGCGTGCGGCCGTTGTCGACCACGAACATGTGGAAGTGGCCAAAGATGGGGTCTGCCTCGCTCGCCATGCTCGAGCGCATGAGTTCGATGTTGGGGACGATGTAGTGCTCCTTCTTGAAGGTGGTAGTGGAGAGCGCGAGCTCAATGGGGCGCACGCGCCCCTCGTCCACCTGGGCCGCCCAGTGGCCGCCGTGCAGCAGGGTCCTGCCGCAGGGGAGCAGCTCGAAGGCCACGAGGTCCATGCCCGCGGTGTCGACCGTGGCACTCACGGCCGCCACCTCGCCCTCGTTGGGCTCGACGGTGATGCGCGACAGCTCGACGGTGTTCTGGGCCTCGGCCTTGGCGCCCTGGGGCATGCCCTTGACGATGACTTCGCAGGCGTTGCCCGAAAGCGCGAGGTGCAGGACGACCTCGCCGATGCCGCAGTAGGTGCGCCACTTGGCGGCGGAGCACGCGTTGAGGAAAGTCATGAAGTCGGTGGGCTCGCTCACCACGAGGGCGCCCGCCTCGTCGAAGGCGAGGGGCTTCGCGGCAAACGCGTAGAGCTCGTCGTGGCCCGCGAGCGAGATCGCCGAGTACTTGCGGTCGTAGACGCAGCCGTTGGAGCGCACCGACGCGCCCACCTCGAAGAAGTAGGACCC
>UQSV01000028.1 GCA_900543875.1 uncultured Coriobacteriaceae bacterium
CCCACTCGGGCGCCCGTCCCGCGAACGGTCCCCGCGGCTACCGCCAGGGCCCGGCCCAGCGCCTCGAGTACGGCGAGTCCGAGCGCTGCGGCCGCGGCACCACGATTCCCGACGACCGCCCACCGCGCCGCAGGCCCCGCCAGCAGCGCCCGCTTGGCTGGTCACAGCATAACGTCCCGCAGTTCCGTGACACCTCGGCAAAGAACGGCGGCTGGCGCTTCCGCACGCTCTCGAGCGCGCCGGCCCAGCGCATCCCGCCCCTCGCATTTGCCGCGGCCGGCATCGTGCTGCTCGTGGTGCTCGTCGTCTTCGTCGTGCGCGGCATCTCGGGCTGCGTGTCGTCGCAGGTGACGCCCGCCGCGGAGGCGTCCACCACCACCGAGGCCGCCGCGGATGCCGCCGCTACGACCGTCGCGGCCACAGCCACCGACCCCAACGCCCCCGCCACCAAGGTGCTTGCCTGCAGCAAAACCGCAAGCGGCATGGGCCGCATGAGCTTCTCGGCCGTGGGCGACAACCTCATGAACGAGAACCTGCTTACCCTGACAGATGGCTGGGCGGGCTCCGTCGGCGACGGCACCTATGACTTCTCGCCCTTCTATGCCGAGGTCGCGCCCGTGGTGCAGAGCCAGTACGACGTCTCGTTCATCAACCAGGAGACGACCCTGGGCGGCTCCGACCGCTACGACTACATGGGCTACCCCAGCTACAACACGCCCGACTCGCTGGCAGACGCCGTGGCGGACGCCGGCTGGCGCATCGTGAACACTAACAGCAACCACACCTATGACACCTGGACGCCCTCGATCGAGCACGCCCAGCAGGTGTGGGACGCCAAGACCGGGCTCGTGACCATTGGCAGCTACGCCAGCGAGGCCGACCGCGACACCGTGCGCGTCGTCGAGTGCAACGGCATCAGGCTCGCGGCCCTCTCGTACTGCTATGGCCAGAACGGCTACGAGCAGAGCGACCTGCCCAACGACTACTACGCCGTGCCCTACGACGAGACCAAGATGCGCTCCGACGTCGAGCGTGCCCGCCAGGTGGCAGACGTCGTGCTTGTCTACATGCACTGGGGCGAGGAGTACACCAACGGTGCGAGCGACGAGCAGAGGGCCATCGCCCAGGTGTGCGCCGACATCGGCGTCGACGTCGTCATTGGCAGCCACGTGCACGTGATCCAGCCGGTTGAGTGGGTGAGCCGCTCGGGCGGCGGCAAGATGCTGTGCGCCTATGGCCTGGGCGACTTTGTCTCGGGCTACCAGAACAGCCCTAACTGCATCCTCAGCGGCATGCTGAGCTGCGACTTCGTTCGCGTGGGCGAGGGCGCGCAGGATGGCGAGGACGTGGGCCCCGGCGGCATCGCGGTGCGCAACGTCGTGTGGCACCCGCTCGTGGAGCACATGGTGGGCAACACCGACGTCGTGCGCTTCGTGAAGGGCTACACGGCCGACGACGCCAACGCCAACGAACTGCTGAGCAGCGTGGGCGACCCCACGACCTGGCCGCTCGAGAAGACCCGCGAGGTCATTGGCGACGCCATCACCATCGACGCCTAGCGCGTCGTTGCGTGGGACGGCCCTGCACCATCGTCGCCCGCCTGCGCCTGAGCAGTCCCTCTCCCCCTCAAACTTCCCCTCAAAATCCTAGGAAAATGTCGTTAATCCTGTCCGCTAATAGCGATTAACGACATTTTCCTAGGAATCTGCTGCTGGCTGGGAATCTGCTGCTCCGCTGGGTGCCGAGCCGCCGTGGCGTGCCGCCGCCATGGACCTGCGGCGCGTCGCCGCATAAAAGGGGCGCCCGCCTTGCATGGGAGAGGCGGGCGCCATCGGGGGCGGCAGATCTTATGTGCGAGACGGACGGCGGCATGGGGCCAAATGGCGAGTGACGCCGCCTGGTGCGGGGCGCTGCCCGGGGAGTGGCGGCGCCCCGGGCAGCCTCGCGGTCGCGGAGGCGGCGTCTAGGCGTCGCGCTTCTGGCACATGAGCAGGTGGTCGGCGACCATGACGGTCTCGCCGCGCTGGTTGAGCACCTCGAGGTGCTCGGTCACGATGCCCATGTTGGCGCGCTTCTTGTGGTCCTTCTTGTCGGAGATGGTCACCACGGTGTGAATCGTGTCGCCAATGAAGACCGGCTTGATGAAGCGCAGGTGGTCGTAGCCATAGGAGAAGGCCACGGGGTTGATGAACGAGGCGGTGAGGCCAACGCCCACGCTGAAGGTCAGCGTGCCGTGGGCGATGCGCTGGCCAAACTCGGTGTTCTTGCAGAACTCGGCGTCGATGTGGTGGGGGAAGAAGTCGCCCGTCTGGCCGGCGTGGATCACGATGTCGGCCTCGGTGATGGTCTTGGCGCCCGTGGTGCGGGAGTCGCCGAGCTGGTAGTCCTCGAAGTAGCAGGCCTTCTCGTCCATGATGTGTCCTTTCGTCTGAAGCGGCGCTGTCGCCGTTGGTTGCCTGTGTGGGTAAAGCTGGCGGAGCAAGACGTGCGGGTGGAGCAGATGCCGCGGGATGTGCGCGGCGCGCGCGAGAAGAGCGGGAGACAGGTGCGCCCTAGGCCTCGAGCAGGGCGTTGTCCTGGCCCACCGTGGGCGCGGCGGGGCCGCCGTGCGGGCGCTCGCCGTCGATGACGATGGGGCAGCACGTGGTCTGCACGCGGGTGCCGTTGGCGCGGCTGACCTCCTGGGTCATGTGCAGGCTCTTGAACGCCTCGGTGCCCATGAGCTTGTCCCAGGTGTAGACGTCGGCGCACCAGACATCGGCCGGCTCGAGGACCGAGAGCCAGTGGTCGGTCGTCTGGTGGCTAAGGTGCTCGGCCACGATGGCCTTGATCTCGTCGCGCTTCGTGTGCCAGGTCTCGGAGTCGGTGTAGGCCTGCAGGGCTTCGCAGCCAACGAGCTCGCCCAGGCGGGGGATGGGGATCATCGCGAGCGCCAGGTAGCTGTCGGCGGTGGCGTAGATGCCGTAGGGCGCGTCGATGAAGGCGTTGGCGTTGTTGATGGCACTGCGTTCGGGGGCCTTGTGGCCGTCGTTGAGGTAGGTGGTGAAGACCTCGAACTGGGCGTCGAGCAGCGAGCGCATGAGGTCGACCTCGACGTGCGCGCCCTGACCCGTGCGCTTGGCGCGCAGGATGCCCGCGAGCAGGCCCTGGGCCAGGTGCTGGCCGGCGAACAGATCGCCGATGGAGAGGCCCATGGGCATGGGCGGCTGGTTGGCGTTGCCGTTGAGGAAGCAGATGCCCGAGAGCGATTGGGCCAGCAGGTCCTGGCCGGGACGGCCCACCCAGGGGCCCTTCTTGCCGTAGCCGGTGATCTCGCCGTAGACAATCGCGGGGTTGAGCTCGCGAACCGTCTCGTAGTCGACGCCCAGGCGCTCGGCCACGCCGGGTCGGTAGTTCACGACCATGACGTCTGCCTCGCGAACAAGGCGCTCGAGTGCGGGGCGGCTCGCCGGGTCCTTGAGGTCGAGCGTGACGCTGCTCTTGTTGCGGTTGATGGCGTGGAACAGCGACGAGTCGCCGTCGATGTCGCAGTTGGAGATGTAGAGCGTGCGGCAGATGTCGCCGGTGCCGGGGCGCTCCACCTTGATCACGCGGGCGCCCAGGTCTGCGAGGCGCAGCGTCGCCGAGGGGGCGGAGAGGAACTGGCTCAGGTCGAGCACGGTGATGCCTTCGAGTGGCTTCATACTACTCAGCCTCCTTCTCGTCGAGGTGGAACTCGCGGATGATGCGGTCGGTGTCCTCGCCCAGGCGCGGGGCGCTCTTGGAGGCGCCCAGGTCCTCGCCGGCGAAGGTGATGGGGCAGCGCGTGGTGAAGACGTGTTCGCCCTCGACGCGGCTCACGTCCTGAACAAAGTCGAGCGCGGCGAATGCGTCGGAGGCCACGAGCTTCTCCCAGGTGTAGACGTCGGAGCACCAGTAGTCGCGCTCCCGTAGAAGGCCCAGCCAGTGCTCGGTGGCGTTGGTCTGGAGCACGTCCTGGATCTTGCGCTTGATCTCGTCGCGGCGGTCGAACCAGTCGGCCTGGTTGGTGTAGGCGGCGACCTCTTCAGACCCGATGATCTGACCCAGCTCGGGCACCGAGCCCATGGCGAGCGCGATGTAGCCGTCGCTCGTCTCGTAGATGCCGTAGGGCGCGGAGAGGTAGGCGTGGGCGTTGTTGAAGGCGCTGCGCTGCGGGGCCTTGTGGCCGTCGTTGAGGTAGGTGGTGATGACCTCGAACTGCAGGTCGAGCACGCTCGCGAGCAGGCTCACCTCAACGTGGCCACCAACGCCGGTGGTCTCGCGGCGGATGAGGCAGGAGAGGATGCCCTCGGCGGCGTGGACGCCTGTGTAGGAGTCTGCGAGTGACAGGGCAAAGGGCATGGGCGGCTGGTCGGCGTTGCCGTTGAGCCAGGCGAGGCCCGACAGCGACTGGACGAGCAGGTCCTGGCCGGGCTTGGCAGCCCAGGGGCTTAGCGCGCCGTAGCCCGAGATGCTTGCGTAGACCAGGCGCGGGTTGAGCTCGTGCACCTGCTCCCAGCCCAGGCCCATCTTGTTCATGACGCCGGGGCGGAAGCTCTCGATGAGCACGTCGGCCTGGGCGATGAGGCGCTTGGCCACGCTAAGGCCCTCGGGGCTCTTGGTGTTGAGCGCGATGCTCTCCTTGTTGCGGTTGATCGTGTGGAAGTTGAGGCCGTCACCGTCTGCCATGCAGCCCTCGAGCACGAGGTGGCGCGAGCCGTCGCCCACGCCGGGGCGCTCGATCTTGATGACGCGGGCGCCCAGGTCGGCGAGGCGCAGGGCCGCGGAGGGCCCGGCGAGGTACTGGCAGAAGTCAAGGACGAGGATTCCCTCGAGAGGTTTCATGGTGTCACGCTCCCCTTATGCCTTGGCGCGCGAGGCGACGTAGAGCTCGTCGAGCTTGGTGAGCGTCTCCTCGGCCGCCTGGCCTCCCTGCACGAACTCGTGCAGGATCGGGCCGGCGCTGTCCTGGAAGTAGAGGTAGCCGCTGTAGCGTGGGCGCAGGTAGGCGGCGTCGAGCGAGTCGAGGGTGTCGGCGAAGAAGCCCAGCGTGGTGCGGTTGCACTCCTCGTCGAGCCAGGCGGCGCGGTGGCCCGGCTGGCCGCCGCAGTCCGTGTAGAGCGTGCGCTGCACCTCGGGCGAGAGGGCGTACTGAGCAAACGCCAGGGCCTCGTCGGCGTGCTGGGTGCCCGCCGAGATGGCGAGGCCCGTGCCGCCGAGGACGCCCTGCAGGATGCCACCGTCGTGGTAGGTCGCGACGTTCGTGGCCTTGACGGGATGGGCGGCGTAGCCTCGGCGCGAGTAGTTGACGTAGCCGTAGACCCACGGACAGTAGACGGCCGTGTCGCTTGCGCACAGCTCCTCGGCAAGGCCGATGGGGTTGAGCGAGAAGACCTGCTCGGGGCACAGGCTCGCCAGGTGGCGCATGTCTTCGAGGACCATGAGGCCGGTCTTGGCGTCGACGACGTGGTCGGGGTCGGCCTCGTTAAAGAGGGCGCCGCCGGCCGTGGCGCACATGCCGTAGAAGTCCATGAGCAGGTAGGTGGGCGTGGCGGCGTAGAGCACCTTGCCCGTGGCGGCGAGCTCGAGCACCTCGTCAAAGGTGCGGGGCAGCTCGTCGGCGGCGATCTTGTCGGGACGTGACAGGGCGATGGGCGAGGCGGCGTCGATGGGAAGGGCGCTCTGGAAGCCGTCGAAGTTGTAGCTCATGAACGACTTGCCCACCGAGTTGGCGCGCTGGTCTGCCATGAAGTCCGCCGGCAGGTGCTCGGCGAGGTTCAGCAGCACGTTGTGCTTGGCCGCAAAGCCCGCCCAGGGGTGGTCGATGATGAGGAAATCGTAGCTGCGTGCCAGCTCCTCGATGGGCTTGCTCTCGAACTCGGAGAGCGAGCGCTTCTCCCACACGATGTCGGTGCCGGGGTTGAGCTCGCTGAAGCGCTGGGTCACGCCAACGATGGACGTGAGACCGCGGCTGTGGTTCCAGGTGATGCCTCTCAGTGTTGCCATGTCTTCTCCCTAGAAGAGGGCGAGTGCTTTGGGGCGCGTCACTACATATATGAAAGCGTGTTGCGCTGACGAAAGTGTAATTGGTAGTACCAAAGTTGTCTAGCGCGAGGGCGAAATAGCCAATTGGTAGTACCAATATTCCGCTTGCACCCAAAAATCGACCGTTCGCCTTGCTGGAAAGGTCTGAATTCGCCCCGATGGTTGCAAAAGCGCACAGAGCAAACAATTATTGGTGCTACCAGAAGCGCCTACGGCATCCGCGGGCCCGGCAATCTGGCGAACCACCGCACCATTCGATTTCCCCTAATCGTCTACTGACAAAGACAAGGAGCAAAGAGATGGCAGTTGCAGGTTTTGGCGTTCTCTTGCTTGCGACCCTGTTCCAGGGCAGCTTTGGCATTTGCTTTAAGAAGTACCAACCGTTCTCGTGGGAGGCCTTCTGGGCGCTCTTCTCGATCATCGGCGTTCTGCTGATGCCGCACATCTGGGCCTTCATCGGCATCGGCGGCGACTACTTCTCCTACCTCACCCAGACCCCGACGCCCATGCTCATCGGCGGCGCCTTGGCCGGCTTCTTCTGGGGCATCAGCTCCATCTGGTACAGCCGCGCCATTGACTACATCGGCGTCTCGCTGGTCACGGGCATCAACCTGGGCCTCTCCAACCTTCTGGGCAGCCTCGTTCCCATGGCGATCCTGGGCACCTGGCCCTCGCCGAGCGTCCTCGCCCTCATCCTCGCCGGCCAGGCCGTTCTTCTCGTGGGCGTCATCGTTCTTTCCAAGGCTGGCTTCATGAAGCGCGCCGAGCAGGGCGAGACCGAGGAGTCCGGCGCCGGTGACGGCAAGAAGTCCCTGTTCATGGTCGGCTTCATCATGGCCCTCGCCTCTGGCGCCGGCTCCGCCGCGATCAACATCGGCGCCACCGCCTCCGGCACTCCCGTCAACATCGCCGTCGAGGCTGGCGTTGAACCGATGATGGCCTCCCTGCTCCAGTGGTGCGTCGTCTTCGCCGGCGGCTTCGTCGCCAACTTCTTCTACGCCCTGTACAAGCTCGTCAAGAACCACACTTTCTCCGACTACACCAAGCCTGGCTGCGGCAAGGCCTACGGCAAGGTTCTGCTGACCTCCTTCGTGTGGTTCGCCGCCCTCGGCGTCTACGGATTCGCCACGTCGCTGCTCGGCGACCTCGGCCCGGCCGTCGGTTGGGTCATGTTCAACGGCCTCGCCCTCATCGTGGCCAACGCCTGGGGCTTCAAGGACGGTGAGTGGAAGGGCTTTGAGAAGCCCAAGAAGGTCGCCCTCATCGGCAACGCCGTCATCATCGTCGCCCTCGTCATCCTGGGCATCTCTAACGGCATGTAAGCCGCCCGCCGCGCGGGCTGCCCCCTTCAGCCCGCGCGGTCCCTTCTCACAAGTATCAAAGCTCTAGCTTGTACTGCGCCAACTAGCTTTCTCCATCACATGTACGGGCGACGCGTCGCCCTCACAAGCAAAGGAGTTCCAACCATGGCAGTCGACAACGTCTCCTCGATTGACGAGCTCACCTACGTCCCCGAGATGCCCGAGAAGCCCCGCCCCATCGTCTCGATCGGCACGGGCGGCATCGTCCAGGGCTCGCACTACCCGGCCTACAAGCTCGCCGGCTACCCGGTCATCGCCTGCTACGACGTGAACCTCGACAATGCCAAGAAGGCCGCCGCAGACTGGGGCGTCCCCACGGTCTGCGAGACCCTCGAGGACGCCGTGAAGGTGGGCGTCGAGGCCGGTGCCGTCTTTGACGTCGCCGTCCCGGCCAACTTCACCCGCGAGATTCTCGAGCAGCTCCCTGACGGCGCCGGCGTGCTCATGCAGAAGCCCATGGGCGAGAGCATCGAGGAGGCCCGCGCCATCCTCGAGGTTTGCCACCGTAAGAACCTCACCGCCGGCGTCAACTTCCAGCTGCGCCAGGCCCCGTACATGATCGCCGTGCGCAAGCTCATCGCCGACGGCGTCATCGGCCAGGTCGTTGATATAGACCACCGCCTCGTGGGCGAGCAGCCCTGGAACCTGTGGCCGTTCCTGTTCCCCAAGGACCGCGTGGAGATCAACTACCACTCCATCCACTACATCGACAACATCCGCAGCCTCGTCGGCGACCCCAAGGCCGTCTACTGCAAGACGATGCAGCATCCCAAGATGCGCGAGCTCGCCCAGACCCGCACCGCGATCATCATGGACTACGGCGACGACCTGCGCGTGAACCTGCACATCAACTTCAACCACAACTACGGCCGCAAGTACCAGGAGTCCACGCTCAAGATCGAGGGCCTCGAGGGCGCCATCCGCGTCAAGCTCGGCCTCATGTACGACTACCCCGAGGGCGAGCCCGACTCTGTCGAGTACATCACCTTCAAGGACGACGAGTGGAAGACCGTCCCGGTGCGCGGCAGCTGGTTCAACGAGGCCTTCATTGGCACCATGGGTGGCCTGATGAAGAAGCTCGACGACCCGAACTACGAGTACATGAATTCCGTCGAGGACGCCTTCCACACCATGTGCGTCGTCGAGGCCTGCTACAAGTCCAGCGCCGAGGGTGGCACCCCGGTCGACTACACCGAGTAGTAAATCCCAACCCTCGGGATGGGGCGCGGCCGTAGGGGGCCGCGCCCGCCTTCCCGACCTACCGCGCGCCAGCGCAACCGCGAAGGAGCACCACCGCCCATGATGAACATCATCGATACCCACGTGCACGTCTGGGACCTCGACAACTACCGCCTCCCATGGCTCGACGGCGAGGGCCCCACCCTCAAGCGCAGCTACTCGGTCGAGGACTACAAGTCCCTGTGCGACGAGTCCCACGGCTACCACGTGGAGCAGGCGGTCTACATCGAGGTCGACATGGCCCACGACGAGCGTCCCCGCGAGAACGAGCTTGCCTGCCAGATGGTCGACGATCCGAATGGCATCTACGGCGCGGCCTGCATCTCGGGCAACCTCGACGAGCCGGGCTTTGACGAGTACATCACCAAGTGGGCGGGCCGCCCACAGATTCGGGGCCTGCGCCAGGTGCTCCACGTGCCCAGTGCCGCCCCCGGCACCTGCCTGGGCGAGGGCTTCCTTGCCAACGTCCGCCGCATGGGCGAGCTGGGGCTCGTCTTCGAGGGCTGCGTGCGCTGTCCCGAGCTGGGCGATCTCGTGACGGTTGCCAAGGAGTGCCCCGACACCACGATCGTGCTCAACCACATGGGCATCGTCGACGCCGACATCATGGGCGCCGCCAATCCCACGGAAGACGAGCGCGCCTATCAAGAGACCTGGAAGCGCAACATGGCCGAGCTGGGGCAGCTCGACAACGTGGTATGCAAGGTCTCGGGCCTCAACCCCATGAAGCCCTGGAGCACCGACACGCTCGCCTGCGCCGTCGACGTGGCGCTCGACGCCTTCGATGCCGACAAGGTGATGTTTGCGAGCAACTTCCCGGTGCTCCACGTGGCGATGACGCTCGACCAGTGGATCTGCGCGATGCTCGAGATGACCGAGTCGATGGACGCCGCAGACCGCGAGGCGCTCTTTGCCGAGAACGCCCGCCGCGTGTACCGCATGGGCACCCGCTAGCGCAAACGTTCGCGGCTCGGGCCTCGCGCTGCGGTGACGCCCGGTCGCACCCCACTCATCAGGAACGCCCGCGACGCGTCGCGGGCACCACGCAAAGGAGAATCACCATGGCTCAAGTTATGCGTTTTGGCTCCGTCTCCCGCACCGATGGCGAGGAGGGCTACAAGAAGTACGCCGCCTACCACTCCAACCCCTTCGAGGGCGTCAACGAGATGATTAAGGCCTGCAACCTGCAGAACTACTCGATCTACTACTACGACGGCCTGCTCTTCTCGTACTACGAGTACGTGGGCGACGATTACGAGGCCGACATGGCCAAGATGGCCGCCGACCCCAAGACCCAGGAGTGGTGGGCCGCGGTCGTTCCCTGCATGAAGCCCTTCACCGATGACGGTCCGTGGGTCGACATGCAGGAGGTCTACCACCTCGACTAGCACCGCAAGCTACCTTTAACGATGGGCGCCACTCCCCGGCGCCCATTTCCCAGGGCGCCCGCAATGGGCGCCCGTTTTGGCAAGGCCGCAACCCGCGCAAAGGAGAAGATGATGGAAGGCCTGTACGTAGCGTCGATGGTGCCCTTCGACGAGAACGGAAAGATCAACGACGAGGTCGCCCGCGAGATGATCGAGGCGAACCTCGCCGAGGGCGCGGCCGGCTTCTTCGTGGCCGGGTCGTCGGGCGAGTGCTTCCTGCTGAGCCCCGAGGAGCACCTGCACCTCTTTGAGGTCTTTGCCGAGTACAAGGACAGGTGCACGCTTTTTGCCCACGTGGGTTCGTGCGGCACCGACGAGAGCGTGGCCTATGCCAAGGCTGCCGCCGAGATGGGCTACCAACGTATCGCCGCCACGCCGCCCATCTACTTTGGCTACTCCTCGGCCGCGGTCGCCGGCTACTACGACGACATCGCGAGCGCGGTGGGCCACGGCGTCTACTACTACAACATCCCCATGAACACCAAGCGTACGCTCAACCTCTACGACGCCGACACCCGTGCGATGTTCGCCTCGGGCTCGATCGCGGGCGTGAAGCACACCAACCTCGACCTCTACGAGATGGAGCGTCTGCGCGCCATCAATCCCGAGCTCAAGTGCTTTGGCGGCTTTGAGAACGAGATGGTTGCGTTCATGGCGATGGGCTGCGACGGCTTCATCGGCTCGACGTTCAACTTCATGCTGCCGCATTACCTCAAGGTGTACGAGGCCTTCAACGCCGGCCGCCTCGACGAGGCCCGCGAGCTGCAGGTCAAGGCCAACAACATCATGGAGGCCATCATGGGCGAGGGGCTGTTCCCCTCGATCAAGCACATCCTGGCCAAGCGCGGCGTGGCCGTGGGCCAGATGCGCAAGCCGTTCCTGCCCCTCTCCGAGGAGGCGGCCGCCCACGTCGACTCCGTCGTGGCGGAGAACCTCGTCAAGTAGGTTGGGGCGCGCCGGGCGGCGGGGTGGAGGAAGGGCTTCCCTTGCCGCAGGCTGCCTGCGTGCTGCCGAGGCGCACTGCTCGTCTCGGCCTGCTCATGAATGAGGCCCTGACTGCTGGAAGGGAGCAGCGGGGCCTCTCTTTGTTGCGATGCTGGTTGCGACGGTGCGCCGCGTTCGCGATTCTCGGCCAAACGCGAACGCGCTCCTCACTTCCAACTCTCAAGTGCGCACTTTGCTTCCAGCTCTCAAGCGCGCCTCACTTCCAATTCTCATAATCCTAGGAAAACGGGGATTTATCTATCCGCTAAAAGGCCATATCGCCATAATCCTAGGATTATGAGCAGAGTGCGGCGTGCGGGCATGCGGCGTGCAGCGTGCGGGGGCGCAGCATGCGAGCGTGCAACCTGCGGGCATACGGCCCGAGGCTGTGCTTCTCGGCCTGGTGCGCCGCTACTCGGTGGTGAGCTGGCTGATCGAGTTGGCGAAGAAACCGTCGATGTTGGAGACCACGCGCGAGCGGTCGTCCTGGGCAAACGACTTGAGCACCTTGACGCGCCACAGGATGGCGCTCTCCTTGGAGGTGGGCATCGACAGGATCTGCAGGGCGCTGTCGTGGCGTAGCACGATCATGGTCTGCATGAGCTTGTCGTAGATGCCGTTGCCGCAGTTGGCGCCCACGTAGGTGTCGATCTCGTCGATGAGCTGGCAGAACGCCTCGCCCGAGACCTCGTTCGTGTCGAGCGAGAAGAGCTTGTCGGCGTAGTCCTGCAGCGTGTCGACCACCTCGTCGGTGCGACGGTCGAAGCACGAGAGGTAGACGGTGCCCTCGATGAGCTTTCGCGCGTCGTAGAGGTTCTCGTAGTCAGAGATCTCGCGGTGATAGCTCCACAGGATGGTCTCGCGCGGAATCTGGGCGCTCTGCTCGGCCACGAACGAGCCGCCGCCGGGGCGAATGTCGATGAGGCCGATGAGCGACAGGGCGCGCAGGGCCTCGCGGATGCGGCTGCGGGTGACGCCGAACATCTCGGCTAGGGAGCGCTCGTCGGGAAGACGCTCGCCGGGAGCCAGCTCGCCGGAGGTAATCTGCTCGGCCAGCTGGTTCATGATCTGCTCGGTGAGGGTTTCCTTCTTGACGGGCTTGACTTCCATGGCGTGCTTCCGTTCCTGCGCGAGTGCTTAATATCGCAAGTTTACCCGAAAAAGCGCTGCTATTTGACGCGATGAATCCCACTTGACATGTATGCGCCCGCCTTGGCCCCCGCAGTTGTCCCGTCGCATCCTCTCCATCCCGTCTCACCCCTTCCTTGATTTCTGCGCGCTCATCCGCTCCCTCTCTCTCGCAGATTCCTAGGAAAATGCCGTTAACGCTGTCCGCTAATTGCGGTTAACGACACAATCCTAGGAATCTGGATTTGGGGAAGCGCGCTACGGCGGGCGAGGCGGTGGCTGGCGGGCGCCCGCCCGCAACGTGCGGGAAACGCGCCAGCGCCGCCGGCGTGGTAGGGTAGCGGCGTTGCTCAACCGCCATCGCGAGGAGAACGCATGCAAGAGCTCAGCCAGCGCACGTCGCAGTTCACGGACTCCGTGATTCGCCGCATGACGCGCGTCTCCATGAAGTATGACGCCATCAACCTGTCCCAGGGCTTCCCCGACTTCGACCCGCCCGCGGCCATCACCGACCGCCTGGCCGAGGTGGCCCACACCGGCCCCCACCAGTACGCGATCACCTGGGGTGCCCCCAACTTCCGTGCCGCACTCGCCGCAAAGCAGAGCCCACGCATGAACCTCGACATCGACCCCGAGACGCAGATCGTCGTGACCTGCGGCTCCACCGAGGCCATGATGTGCTCGGTCATGACGGTCACCAACCCCGGCGACCGCGTCGTGATCTTCTCGCCGTTCTACGAGAACTACGGCGCCGACACGATCCTGTGCGGCGCTGACCCCACGTACGTGGAGCTTCACGCGCCCACGTTCACCTTTGACGAGGCCGAGCTCGAGGCGGCGTGCGCCATGCCGGGCACGAAGGCGTTGATCCTATGCAACCCGTCTAACCCCTGCGGCCACGTTTTCTCGCACCCTGAGCTCGAGTTTATTGCCAAGATGGCCGAGAAGTACGACCTGTGGGTCATCACCGACGAGGTCTACGAGCACATCGTCTACGCGCCCTACGAGCACATCTACTTCGCGAGCCTGTCCGGCATGGCGCAGCGCACCCTGAGCTGCAGCTCGCTGTCGAAGACCTACAGCATGACCGGTTGGCGCCTGGGCTACGTCATCGCCCCCGCCGACGTCATCGACCGCGCCCGCAAGGTGCACGACTTCCTCACCGTGGGCGCCGCCGCGCCCCTCATGGAGGCGGCCGTCGCGGGCCTCGAGCTGCCGCAGTCCTACTACGACGAGCTCACGGCCCTCTACACCCACAAGCGTGACCTGTTCTGCGGTGGCCTGCGCGACCTGGGCTTTGACTTCGTCGAGCCGCAGGGCGCCTACTACGTCATGGCCAACGTCTCGTCCCTGGGCTACGCCGACGACTACGACTGCGCCGTCGACCTGTGCCGCAAGGTGGGCGTGGGCACGGTTCCCGGCTCGTGCTTCTTCGAGGCGCCCGAGCACCGCTTCGTGCGCTTTCACTTCGCCAAGTCCGACGAGGTCCTCAAGGCCGCGCTCGACCGCCTCGACGGCTGGCGCGAGAAGATGGCCCAGTAGGGGGGCGGGGCGCCGTCGACCGGCGCCTGGCGCCTCCACAGCTACCTGTGCGGCGCTCGGTAGTTTGCACCTTGATGCCAGCCGTTTGGCAAAAGCCCTGCTCGCGCAGAGCGTTTGCCGCGGTTACGCATCGTTAACAAAAAAGTCCTTGCGCCGGGTAGGGTTTGGCGCGTATAGTCGCTGCCAACAAGCGCACGAGGCGCTTATCGACCACAAGAGAGGAGTACACCATGTTCCAGTCCCAGAACAACAACTGGTGGTGGCGCAACTCGATCTCTCTCGGTCGATGGTGAGTCTTGTCGCGCCACATCTACGCGAAGCAAAAGGGCTCCCGGCTCGACCGGGGGTCCTTTTTTCGTAGCTCGGCGGCGTGCCCGAGCGGGGCGGCTCCCCACGGCTAAGCGCGCAACCCCTCAGCAAACAGGCCCGGCGACCACAGGCCAGACGAAAGGATCACCACCATGTCCGAGAACAACCAGCAGGCTCGCACCGTCAACACCAACGATCGCGACAAGCTCGACCTCCAGGCCCTCGTCCTGCTCGCGGTGCTGCTCGCCGCCGGCTTCATCCTCAACTTCACCGTCGGTAAGGCCATCTCCTCGATCTCGGGCGGCATGATCAGCCCCGAGTTCATCATCTCGGCCTTCTGCCTCACGATCCTGGTCGTGCGCCCCAACATCGGCCAGGCGCTCATCATCGGCCTCATCTCGGCCGCCGTCATCCAGATCACGACGACCTCACCGTTCATCGACTTCGCCGCCGAGGGCGTCGCTGCCATGCTCATGGCCGGCATCGTGGGCGCCGCCTCCAAGAAGGGCGGCGTCTCCGCCCCCGCCGCGGCCGTCGCCACCTTCGTGACCACCGCGGTCTCCGGCCTCATCTTCATGGTCATCAAGATCGCGATGGTGGGCGCCGCCGAGCAGCTCGCCGCCGCCATGACGCCGGTCGTGCTCCTCACCGCCGTGTTCAACGCCATCCTGGTTGGCGCCCTCTACGTGCCCATCAAGAAGGCCCTGAAGCTCAACGACTAGCACCAGACCCTGCCGAGACTAACCAACAAACGCTAGCTCAAAGCCCATAGGCACATTCTCGCGCCCCGTGCGCCCACAGAGAGGAAGCCATCATGGTCACCGAAGCCCGCACCGTCTCCGCCACCGCCAAGTCCACCGGCCTCGTCGACATCAAGTCGCTCGTCCTGCTCGCCATCCTGCTCGCCGCCGGCTTCATCCTTAACATGACGCTTGGCAACGCCCTCGCCATCGTGGGCATCAAGCCGCAGTTCATCATCGCCGCCTACGCCCTCACGATCGCCCTCACCAACGCCAACCTCGGCCAGGCCGCCATCTATGGCCTGCTTTCCGCCGCCGTCATCCAGCTCACCACGTCGATCCCGGGCCTCAACTTCGCCACCGAGCTCGTTGCCGCCCTCGTCATGAGCGCGCTCGTTCGCACCGGCGTCGGCCGCGGCCTCAACCCGCTCGTCGCCGCCTTCCTTACCACGCTCGTCTCGGGCGGCCTGTTCGCCGTCGCCGGCACCGTGATGATGGGCGCCGAGCTTGCCACTGCGGTCGTTAAGGTGCCCATCGTCCTCGGCACCGCCGTCTTCAACGCCGCCGTGGTCCAGGCCCTCTTCTTCCCGCTCAACAAGGTTCTCGGCAAGTAACATCGATACCATGGAGGGACGCCATCGCGGGCGCCCCTTTCTTGCGCCGCCACCGTGCGCGGCGGCGCGGGCAAGCAGGCCCCGCGCCCGCCACTTGGCGACGCGCGGGCAGGCAACCCCGATGCGCGCGCCATGAAGGTGGCGCCGCGCGCACCAACCTCCCAAGACTCGAAAGGCTCACATGGGAACCGCAACACCAATCATCGAACTGAGGGACGTCTCGTTCTCCTACGACCGTGGCCGCGACAAGGCGCTCGACGCCGTGTCGCTCTCTATTGGCTCGGGCGAGTTCGTGGGCGTCATCGGTCCCTCGGGCGCCGGCAAGTCGACGCTCGCCGCCGTGATGAGCGGCGCCATCCCGCACCACTTCTCGGGCCAGCTCTTTGGCGCCACGCTGGTCGACGGCCACGACACCTGCGACGTCACACTCACCGACATCTCGCGTCTCGTGGGCAGCGTGCTGCAGGACATCGACGCGCAGATGGTCGCATCGGTGGTCGAGGACGAGATGCTCTTTGGCCTCGAGAACTTTGGCGTGCCACACGACAAGATCGAGGAGCGCCTCGCGGGCGCCCTCGCCTCCGTTGGCATCTCAGACCTGCGCGACCGCGAGATCGCGACCCTCTCGGGCGGCCAGAAGCAGAAGGTCGCCATCGCCGCGATCCTGGCGCTCGAGCCGCGCGTGCTCGTGCTCGACGAGCCCACCGCCGCGCTCGACCCGGCCAGCTCGCGCCACGTCTTCGACATCCTGCGCCAGGTCAACGAGCGCATGGGCATCACGATCGTGGTCATCGAGCAGAAGGTGGCGCTGCTGAGCGAGTACTGCGCCCGCGTCGTGGTGATGGAGAAGGGCCGCGTGGCCTTTGACGGCACGCCGCACGAGGTCTTTGCGCACGGCGAGGAGCTGCGTGCGATGGGCGTCGACAGCCCCCGCGTGGCGCGCATCTCCAACAGCCTGGCAAGGCGCGGCCTCATCGAGCCCGGCCTGCCGTGCCTCAACGTTGCCGAGGCAACCTCGCTGGTGGCGGGCCTGGTTGGCCCAGACGCGCGCGAGGTTGGCGCCAGCCGCGCGCCCGCGGCCTCGCCCCACGCGCCCGCCGCCCGTCCGCACGCCGAGGGCGCCGAGCCCATCGTCGAGCTCGCGGGCGTGAACTTTACCTACCCGGGTGGCGGCGCCTCGGTGCGCGACCTTGCCATGCGCGTCTATCCCGGCGAGCTCGTGGGCATCGTGGGTCAGAACGGCGCCGGCAAGACCACGCTCACCAAGCTGCTCAACGGCCTGCTCAAACCCGGCTCGGGCGAGGTTCGCATCGCCGGCCTTTCGACCTCAGAGGTGCCCACGAGCACCATCGCCGCCCACTGTGCCACGCTCTTCCAGAACCCCGACCACCAGATCTGCAAGGACACGGTGCTCGAGGAGATTGCCTTTGGCCTCGAACTCCACGGGGTCGACCCGGCGGAGGCCAACGAGCGCGCCGCCAAGGTCGCCGAGCGCTTTGGCCTGCCCGCCGACGAGGCGCCCTTCTCGCTCTCGCGCGGCCAGCGCCAGATGGTGGCCCTCGCGAGCGTCGTGGTCTGCGAGCCCGAGGTGGTGCTGCTCGACGAGCCCACGAGCGGCCTCGACTACCGCGAGTGCATGACGGTCATGGAGACGGTGCGCGAGATGGCCGACCGCGGCAGCGCCGTCATCATGGTGTGCCACGACATGGAGGTCGTGAGCGACTTCGCCGAGCGCCTCGTGGTGATGGCGAACGGCCAGATCCTCGAGCGCGGCGTGGCCGCCGAGGTGTTCTCCAACGGCCCGCTCATGGAGCGCGCCTACGTGGCGCCCCCGCAGATGGTGCAGCTCGCCTCCGAGCTCTCGCGCGAGGTTTCGCCCGCGTTTGCCCAGATGAGCGAGGTCTCCGACATCGTCGACACCATCGAGGGGATGATCGTCCGTGGTTAACGTCATCGACTACGTGCCGGGCGCCACCGTCCTGCACCGCCTGAACCCGGTGGCAAAGCTGGGGCTTGCCGCCGGCATCATCGTCGCCACCTTTCTGGCAGACACGTTTCCGCTGCTCGTTGGCCTGCTCGTCCTCACGCTGGTGCTGGGCGCCTACGCGGGCGTGCTCAAGAACCTGCTGTCGCTGCTCAAGCTCCTCGTGCCGCTCGCCGTGGTGATGCTGCTTCTGCAGACCGCCTTCGTGCGCGAGGGCGACCCGGTCGTTGCCTGGATGACCACCGAGGGCCTCGTGACCGGCGGCAAGGCCTGCCTGCGCCTGCTGGGCGTGGCGCTGCCGCTCATCCTCATGCTTACGGTGACCAAGCTCAACGACCTCGCGAACGCCTGCGTCGAGGTGCTTCACGTGCCGTATCGCTACGCCTTCACGTTCACGACGGCGCTGCGCTTCGTGCCCGTGTTCTCGCAGGAGATGAACGCGATCATGGAGGCCCAGACGGCCCGAGGCGTCGAGTACGACACCAAGAACCCCATTAAGAAGATCAAGCTCATGCTGCCGCTGTGCGTGCCGCTGCTCGTGAGTTCGGTGGGCAAGACCGACGCGACGGCCCTGGCCGCCGAGCAGCGCGGCTTCTACCTGCGTTCGCGCGAGAGCAGCTACAAGCGTTACCCGCTCGCGGGCATCGACTTCGCCGCGCTCGCGGTGGCCGTGGCCCTCATCGTCTGTGGCGCCCTGCTCTAGGCGGGGACAGGGGGACGGGTCTTTTGTCCCCGATTCTTGGGGACAGAGGGACAGGCCTACTGACGGGCCAAAGGGGTCGGGTCTGTTGGCGCGCCCCGGGGTGCCAGCACCGCCCCGTTGCGACCCGCGTTGGTGTGCCGGAGGGCTCGGGTCTGTTGGCGCGTGGGGCTCTGGGGCGCGCTCGTGTGCCTCGTCCCAACTCGTGGAGCTTTCATAGGTGGGCGGCTGGGTTTGTGCCCGGTCGCCCGTCTCGTCTATACTGAATCAACGAGCGCGCTCGGTGGGTTCGGGTGACGTCACACCTCGAACCTGGTCAGGGCCGGGAGGCAGCAGCCATAAGAGGCCTCTGGCGGGCACCCGTTCCCACCGGGCGCGCTCGATTTGTACTCGGCGCCCCGCCGTCCTGCGCAAGCGGACCGCGGGGCTTTTTGTGAGCCCGCCAGCGTGCGGCGGGCAGAAACGGACGGACGCATGGGCTTCATCAACTTCATCGCCGAGCTGCTGCGCGACCCGCGCACCGCCATCGCGGGCTGGATCGCGGCGGGCCCGCTCATGGCCTACGGCTGCGTGTTCCTCATCATCTTCATCGAGACGGGCGTGGTGTTTTTCCCGTTCCTGCCGGGCGACTCGCTGCTGTTCGCCTCGGGCTTCTTTGCCCACAACGGCGGCTTCAACATCGTCGCGCTGCTGGTCGTTGCCTGGGCCGCCGCCATCCTGGGAGACCAGTGCAACTTCATGATCGGTCACTTCTTTGGCCGCAAGATCGTTGCCTCGGGCAAGGTCAAGGCCATGACGCCCGAGCGCCTCGAGAAGAGCGAGAAGTTCCTCGAGAAGTGGGGCCACCTCGCCATCTTCCTCGGCCGCTTCTTCCCGTTCATCCGCACGTTCGTGCCGTTCATCGCCGGCATGGGTGGCATGCACTGGCGCAATTTCGTGCTGTTCAACATCCTGGGCGGCGTCACGTGGTCCACGCTCTTTACGCTGCTGGGCTACTTCTTTGGCGGCATCTCGTTTGTTCAGGACCACTTCGAGCTGCTCATCGTGGGCATCGTGCTCGTGTCGATCATCCCCACCATCGTGGGCCTCGTGAAGTCCAAGATGGGCAAGAAGAAGGGCGCCCACAGCAAGTAGGCGCTTGTGCCTGGGGTCGCGTGCCTGCGGCTTTAGCTGCTTGATATGACGAGAGGGCCGCTGGCTGCGTGTATTGCAGTCGGCGGCCCTTGTTCGTTGACGACCGGTTTGCTCTTGGGGCATGGGCTTTCCATGCCGCGGCGTTTGGCGGCGGCCCTGGCGCCTTGCAGCGGCCCCGCGGCGGCGCCCCTCGAAATGCGCCGCGCCCGCTTTCTTACCTCTCTCCCACGCGCGAGAAGAGCTTCGCAAAGAGCAGACGGCTCACGGGGCCCGCGGCGAAGAGGTTCCACAGCAGCGCCATGGGAAGTTCTTGATGAGCGTTCCCACCCAGATGGCCGGCAGCTGCACGGGCGAGTCCCCTGCCAGCACCACGTTGAACAGGATCGAGGCCACCAGGCTCATGGTGGGGCACATCACCAGCACGGTGCAGTTGCTGCGCACGAGCGTGCAGAGGAAGGGGTTGTCGCGCTTGGGGTCAACGAGCCTGCCCGCAAGCCCCGCGCCCGGCCGGTTGCCCCACAGGTTCGAGAAGATGAAGACGAAGATCCACATGTAGGCGGCCTCGACGAGGGCTCCAAGGAACACGTCGTTGGTCATGTTCGAGAAGCCGCCCGGCAGGGTGGGGTAGCCCAGCTTCCAGGCGACGTTGTACACCTCCATCCCGTAGGCCATGGTGATGGACATGAGCACGCCAAAGATGATTCCCTGGGCGCCGCCTGCACGAGCTCTCCTCTCAAACAAAAAGCGTGCGACCCCGGACGGGACCGCACGCTTGGTTTCTACGCCGCGTTGTCTCCCGCGACTTTGTTGCTACACGCAATGGTGCAGTCTAGCACGCGGCGCGTCCGTGCCGACAAAAATCGGCCGCAAAAAACAAAGCGGCAGCTACAATGACCTGCGTCAATGAGTGGCCCCATGGCGTAAGTCCAATTGATGGGCCGCTCGACCTTCCTCGGACGGCCCTGCTGTCGTTTCGTCGAAGGGATCTGCCGTGCAACAAAGCTCTACCCGCAAGCCCGTCCAGTGCAAGCTCTGGACGGGCGACCTCGTGCTCATCATCCTGGTGAACCCGTGCGTGTTCACCAACCACATCATGAGCCTGTCGACCTTCCCGTTCTACATCCAGAGCCTGGGCGGCACCGAGGCGCTTGCCGGCATGTGCGGCGGGTGCCTGGCGTGACACCCGTTGTGTAGAAAAGTGCCCAACGAAAAGCGGCCTTTTGCCAGCTAAACGATACCGTTCGCGGCAAGATATCAACTCTTGTCGCGTCCTCTGGGAAGATACGAATCGAAGCGCGCGTCCTCCTGAACTCTCGTCTCCCCTCCGGTCGTCGGGTAGTCAGTCTGGGCGCTTTCAACGGCACGCCCATACGGTTCGTCAGAGATTCTTCCAACCCCCTGTTCTCTGGGAGGACGCGCGCCAACCTAAAGATTCCGAGCCCCTCGCACAGCGAGAACGGCACCTTGAGTGGCCAAGGCTCGGCTAGCACCCCGCGGTCTCTATCCCACCGCAGGGTGCTCTCTTTTTGGCCGAGAAGGACGTGCGGGATGCGCGTCATGTCGCCGAGAAGGGCGTCTCAAGATGCAAGGCGCCCCGCCCGCACATGCTGCAGGCGGGGCGCAGCCTGTAAGCCATGACGAGCGGGGACAAAAGACGCGTCCCTCTGTCCCCGGCGCTACTGCAGGGCGGCGAGCGCGTGGCGGGCCGCGCCCAGCAGGCCGGCCGCGTTGCCTAGGGTCGCCACGCGGATGGGCGTCTCGGCGCATCCCGGGATCACGAACTCGCGGTAGGCGTCGACGCACGTCTGGCCAAAGGTGTCCCAACCGCCGCACATGCCGCCGCCCAGGACGAAGGCGTCGGGGTCAACCGTGACGGCGAGCGCGGCGAGGGCGCGGGCGAGGATGGTGCCCAGACGCTCGCAGGCGCGCTTGGCCTGCGCGTTTCCGCCGCGTGCGGCCTCAAAGACGGCGAGCGCGTCGGTGGCGTGGGCAATCTCGACCTCGGCCGCGCCGCACGTGGCGCACTCCTCGCGATAGAGGCGGATGAGGCCGCGGGCCGAGGCGTACTGCTCGAGACAGCCGCGCCGGCCGCAGCCGCAGGCCTCGGTCTCCTCGAAGTTCATGCACAGGTGGCCAATCTCGCCGGCCGCGCCGTGGACGCCCGCGATCACGCGGCCGCCAATGACCACGCCGCCGCCCACGCCGGTGCCTAGCGTGAGCATCACGAGGCTGTCGGCGCCCGCACCCGCGCCCACCCAGGTCTCGCCCAGGGCCGCGGCGTTTGCGTCGTTGATCGTGGCGATGCGCGCGCTGGGGAAGGCCTGTGCGAGGGCCTCGCGCAGGCCGTCGAGGTCGAGCGTGATGTTGGGCGCCATCGCGAGCGTGCCGTCCTCGAGCACCACGCCGGGCACGTCGAGGCCAATGCCCGCGACCGCGCTGGCCTCGATGCCCGCACCCTTGGCGAGCCCGACCGCGGCGTTGCTCACGCGGCCCAGCGCCTCGGCACCCTCGAGCGCGCCGGTGGGAACCTTGGTCTGGGCGATGATCTCGCCGCGCTGCGTCACGACGCCCATCTTGACGCTCGTGCCGCCCACGTCGATGCCAATGACAACCGGTCCTGCCTCGCGTGCGGGAACCGCCTCGAGCGCGTCGTCGATGTCCTCGATCTGTGCCATGATGCCCCTCTGCTTCGAAGTCATAGTGTTCTGATGGTACGGCCTGTCTGCCCCGGTCGTCCGCCTGTCTCGACGGGCGTTGGCTTGGTCGCCGCAGAAGGTTCCATCCTCGTCGGCGAACGCCTGCCGCCCTTCTCGACTGCCCCCACCGGCGCCCCTCCGCTCACCTCAAGGCGCGGGCGTGTCCGGAAGCGCGGGTATACTTGGTGAGCGCAACCGCGCCCTAACCCGTGGAGGCAGCATGGAATCGCTCTACCGCAAATACCGCCCGCAGACGTTCGAGCAGGTCGTTGGCCAGTCCCACGTAGTCTCGACGCTCGAGCGCGCCGTGACCGAGGGCCGCCTCAGCCATGCCTACCTGTTCTGCGGTCCCCGCGGAACGGGCAAGACCACCATGGCCCGCATCCTCGCCAAGGCCCTTATGTGCGAGCAAGGCGAGGGCCACCTGCCCGACGGCACCTGCGAGGAGTGCCAGCTCATCGCCGCGGGCGAGCACCCCGACGTCTACGAGCTCGATGCGGCAAGCCGCACGGGCGTCGACAACGTGCGCGAGGAAATCATCAACCGCGTCGACTACGCGCCGGTGCGCGGCCGCTACAAGGTCTACATCATCGACGAGGTCCACATGCTCACGCCGGCGGCGTTCAATGCGCTGCTCAAGACCCTCGAGGAGCCTCCGGCCCACGTCGTCTTCATCATGTGCACCACGGACCCGCAGAAGATCCTCGCCACAATCCTCTCGCGCGTCCAGCGCTTCGACTTCCACTCCATCGCCCCCGACGAGATGCGCGCCCACCTTGCCCACGTGTGCGACGAGGAGGGCTTCACCTACGACGGCGAGGCTCTTGACCTCGTGGTTCGCCATGCCCGCGGCGGCATGCGAGACGCCCTGTCCTCGCTCGAGCAGCTCTCGGTCTTTGGTGCCGGCAACGTGAGCGTCGAGGCGGCCCGCGACCTTCTGGGCGAGTCGAGCGACTCGGCCCTCTCCGAGGTGTCGCTGGCGCTTGCCCGCCGCGACGTTCCCACGCTGTTTGGCAAGGTCGCCGAGCTCGTTGACTCGGGCCGCGACCTGCTGCAGTTCACCCGCGAGTTCGCGAGCCGCGTGCGCGATGCGTACGTGGTGAGCATCGCGGGCCCCAAGCCCGGCGTGGCGAGCGTGCCCGAGGCCGAGCTTGGCTTGCTCAACGACGAGGCGGCCGCCTATGGCAGCCCCGACAGGCTTGCACGCGTCCTCACCGTGCTGGGCGACGCCGCGAGCGAGATGCGCACGGCCGTGAACCAGCGCCTCGTGCTCGAGATCGCCCTGACGCGCTGCGCCCGTCCCGAGAGCGACCTCACCCTTGAGTCCCTGGCCGAGAGGGTCGCGGTGCTCGAGGCAGGCGGGGTTGCCGCCGCCCCCGCGG
>UQSV01000029.1 GCA_900543875.1 uncultured Coriobacteriaceae bacterium
CGTCCCCGCCATCGTCCGCGAGGGCATAGGCGGCAAGCGAGCTCTGGCTCTCCCACATGCGCGCGTAGGCGCCGCCGCGGGCGAGCAGCTCGTCGTGGGCGCCCTGCTCGACCAGCCGTCCGCCCGCCATCACGAGGATGTCGCTGGCGTTGCGGATGGTCTCGAGGCGATGCGCCACCACGATGACCGTGTGCTGCCCCGCAAGGCCCTCGATGACCCCGGCGAGCGCCGCCTCGCTCGCAGCGTCGACGTTGCTCGTGGCCTCATCAAAGACGTAGACGGGCGAGTCGTAGAGCAGGGCGCGCGCCATGCAGACGCGCTGGCGCTGGCCGCCCGAGAGGTTGCCGCCGCCCTCGGACACCGCCATGCCAAGGCCGCCCGAGGCGCGCACGAAGCCGTCGACGCGGGCGCGGCGCAGGGCCTCCCACAGAGCCTCGTCGCCAGCCTCAGGTGCCGCGAGCAGCAGGTTCTCGCGCAGGGTGCCCGCAAACAGGTAGCCGTTCGTGGGCACGAGCGTCACGGCACGCATGAGCGAGGCGGCCGTGGCGTCGCGCAGCTCAACGCCGCCAACGCACACGCTGCCCGCGTAGCCGCACTTGCGGCCGGCGAGGAACGCGGCCAGGGTCGACTTGCCGCCGCCGCTCTCGCCCACCACGGCCACGAGCGAGCCGGCGCGCACGGTGGCCGTAACGTCCGCGAGCACGCGCGCGTCGCCGTAGGCGTAGCCCACGCCGCTAAGCTCGACGTCGCCGTGGCCGGTAATCCCCACGTCGCCGCGGGCGGGCGCCGGGGTGTCCAGGATGTCGAACATGCGGCGCGACGCCGCCATGCCGTTCATGGCCGTGTGGAACAGCGACCCCAGCCGGCGCATGGGCAAAAAGAACTCCTGCGAGAGGAACACTACGAGGAAGGCCGCGCCAAACGTGATGGCGCCGCTCGCGAGCTGTAGCACCGCCACGATGATGCCGGCCGCGGCACCCATGTAGACCACGAGGTCCATGACGCAGATCGAGCGCAGCTGCATCACGAGCAGGCGCATCGTAGCGCCGCGGAAGCGCTCGGCCTCCTTGTTGATGCGGCCGTGCCAGGCGCCGTCGGCCTGATAGACCTTGAGGGTCGTGAGGCCCTGCACCGCCTCGAGGAACATGCCGCCCAGGTCGACGTAGCTGCCCCAGTACGCCTCGCCGATCTTCTTGGCGTTCTTCATGACCATCATGATTGAGATGGGAATCACGGGCACGCACATGAGCAGCAGCGTCGCTGGCAGGCCCGCCTGCCACACGAGCAGGGCAAACAGGGTGAGGGGCGCGAGCGCCGAGTAGAAGAGCTGCGGCAGGTAGCCGCCAAAGTAGACCTGCAGCTGCGAGACGCCCTCGACGCTCGTCTGCACGGCCTCGGCAGTGGTGGTCGTCTCGGCATAGGAGGGGCCCAGCTCGCAGAGCTTGGCGTAGACGAGGCCGCGGATCTTGCGCGTGGCCACGAAGGCCGCGCGGTCGCCGCAGCGCTGGGCGAGGTAGATGGCCGCGGCGCGCACCGCGATAGCGGCCGCGAGCACGCCCAGCGTGGTGCCCTGCGAGAGCGCCTGGACGGCGGCCGCGGCACCCATGCCCGTGCCGGCCGCGAAGGCGGCGTCGAGCAGGCCCGCGAGCACCCACATCACCACGACGTTGGCCACGAGGGCCAGCCACTTGCACGCCACGCTCGCCACGATGTGGCCAATGGCCTCGGGCACGAGCGAGAACAGGCGCTTCTCGAACATGAAACCTCCTGGTAAAACGGCAGGGCGAGCATGCCACGTGGCAGAGGGACGGGTCCTTTGTCACGCAAAAAACGTGACAATAGACACGTCCCTCTGTCACGCCCCCGCCACGTCTCGGGCTGATAGTTAATCTGCGCAAACACTATACGTGAAAGGCGAGCGTAACGGCTATACTGGACCTCATATGCACACAACCTGGCAGACGGGAGCCCGCATGCCCTACATCGAGTTCAACAACGTCGTGAAGGCCTACGGCTCGGGCGCCGCAGAGATCCACGCCCTCGACGGCGCGAGCTTCTCGGTCGAGCGCGGCGAACTCGCCGTGGTGCTGGGCGCAAGCGGCGCCGGCAAGACCACGGCGCTCAACATCCTGGGCGGTATGGACACCGCCACCTCGGGCTCGGTCACGGTCGACGGCCGCGAGCTCACGAACGCCACCGAGGACGAGCTGGTGGAGTATCGCCGCGCCGACGTGGGCTTCGTCTTCCAGTTCTACAACCTCGTGCCCAACCTCACCGCGCTCGAGAACGTCGAGCTCGCGGCCCAGATCTGCCCCGACTCGCTCGACGCGCGCGAGACGCTCGAGAAGGTGGGCCTGGGCAGCCGCCTCGCGAACTTCCCCGCCCAGCTCTCGGGCGGAGAGCAGCAGCGCGTCTCAATCGCCCGCGCCGTGGCCAAGAACCCCAAGCTGCTGCTGTGCGACGAGCCCACCGGCGCCCTCGACTACCAGACCGGCAAGCAGATCCTGCAGCTTCTGCAGGACACCTGCCGCCGCGATGGCATCACCGTGGTGCTCATCACCCACAACGCCGCGCTCGCCCCCATGGCCGACCGCCTCATCCGCTTCAAGAGCGGTCGCGTCACCGAGATGTGCGTGAACCCCGCGCCCACGTCCATCAGCCAGATCGAGTGGTAGAAGCGGGACAGTTGCTCAGGCATCTATTGTCCCAACTGGGACAGTTGCTCAGGCACCTATTGTCCCAATGACGAGAAGGACCCGCCCCATGCGCTCAGCCCTCGCAAAAGACACCCTTCGAACCATCCGCCACAGTCTGCGCCGCTTCGTCTCGATCGCGGCCATCTGCATGCTGGGCACCACGATGTTCGTGGGCCTCACCATCGCCTGCGAGGACCTGCGCCTCTCGGCCGACGAATATTTCGACGCCCAGCGCCTCTACGACGTGAGCGTGCAGTCGACCCTGGGCCTCACCGATGACGACGTGGACGCACTTGACGCCCTCGATGGGGTGAGCGCCGCCCAGGGTGGCTGGAAGGAGACGGCCTACACCGAGGTGGACAACGCCAGCCAGTCCGTCGCCGTGAGCGCCACGGCCAAGGACGGCATGAACGAGCCCTACCTCATCGAGGGGCGCCTGCCCGCTGCGGCCGGCGAGGTGGCTGTCACGAGCGACTACCTTGCAGACTCCGGCAAGCGCATCGGCGACACGCTCACCTTCGGCGTGGACGGCGACCCCTCCACCTGGGCGGCCGACGACACGCTCGAGCGCCAGCAGGCCAAGGCGCAGGACCTGCTCGACAACATCGAGGACGCGGACGACGTCGAGCTCACCGACGACGAGCGCGACCTGCTCGACCAGATCGACGCAGATGACCTCGCCCGCGCGGCCATTGCCAACGACATGGACCTCACCCGCTGGGCGGACCTCACGGACGACGACCTCCAGACCCTGCTCACCGACGCCTACCAGGGCCGCTTTGACGACCTCAGCGCGAGCGACGCCACCTCCAAGGAGCTCTTTGCCCGCCACACCTACACGATCGTGGCCGAAGTGGGCGACCCCACCAACGTCGCGGCCAAGCACGGCTCGTCGTCCTTCCGCGCCACGGGCGCGCGCTACGCCTTCTTCGTGAGCGACGCCGACGCCACAACGAGCGCCTACTCGGTGGTCTACCTGCAGGTTGCGGGCGCCACCGAGCTAAGCGGCTTCACGGGCGCCTACCAGGACAAGGTCGATGCCGTCCTCTCCCAGGCAGAAGGCATCAAGGAGCAGCGCGAGCGGGCCCGCGAGGAGCAGATCGCCGCAGACGGCAACGCCCAGATCGACGAGGCCGAGCAGAGCGCAAACGACGAGTTCGAGCACGCACAGAGCCAGATTGACGAGGCACAAGCCACGATCGACGACGCGCTAGCCCAAATCGAGAGCGGCCGCGAGCAGCTCGCGGGCAAGAAGGCCGAGGCCACAGACGCGCTCGCCGCCGCCCAGGCGCAGATCGATGCCGGCCGCGCCCAGCTCAGCGACCCCGCCACCCGCGAGGGGGCCATCGCCCAGGCCCGCGCGGCGCTCGAACAAAACGAGCAGTACCAGGCCGCCAAGGACGCACTCGCGCAGCTCGAGCAGACCCGCGACGGCTACGCCGCCCTCGAGGGCGCGGCCGAGCAGCTTGAGGCCGCCATCGACCAGGCCGAGGCCGCGGGCGCGGACGCCGACACCCTAGGCGCTCTCCACGCCCAGCTCGACGCCGTACAGACGCAGATGACGGGCATCGAGGCCGCCCTTGCCGCCCAGGGCACCACGGTCGAGGCCCTCCCCGCCCTCATCGAGCAGGCCCAGGCGGGCATCACGGCCGCCGAGGCAGCCGCGGACGCCGCCGTGGACGAGCAACTCTCCCAGATGTCCGCCCAGCTCGACGACGCCCAGGCGCAGCTCGACGAGCAGCGCGACCTCGCCCTGGCGCAGCTCGACGAGGCGGCCGCCCAGCTCAGCGACGCCGCGGCCCAGGCGGCAGACGGCCAGGCCGAGCTCGACGACGCCCGCGCCGAGTTCGAGCGGCAGAAGGCCGACGCCCTCGCCAAAATCGCCGACGCGCGCGCCAAGCTCGCCGACGTTGGCAGCGCCACCTGGTACGTCCAGGACCGCTCGGCCATCTCGAGCTACTCCTCGATCGACTCCGACGCGAGCTCCATCGAGGTCATCGGCACCGTCTTCCCGGCGATCTTCCTCACCGTGGCCATCCTCATGTCCATCACCACGGCCACGCGCATGGTCGAGGAGGAGCGCGGCCTCATTGGCCTGTACAAGGCGCTGGGCTACCCGCGCCGCCGCATCATGGCCAAGTACGCCGGCTACACCATCGCCGCGACCCTCGCGGGCTGCGGCGTGGGCGCGCTGCTGGGCTTTGTGGCGCTGCCCAAGTTCCTCTTCACCGTGTTTGCCGTGATGTACACGCTGCCGGCCTTTACCCTGCACTTCAGCGCGGGCCTGTGCGCCCTGGCCTTTGGCCTGTTCGTGGTGGGCATCGGCGCCGCCACGCTCGTCGCCGTGCGCGGCGAGCTCGCCGAGTGCCCCGCGGCCCTCATGCGCCCCAAGGCCCCGCGCGCTGGCAAGCGCATCCTGCTCGAGCACGTCGGCCCCGTGTGGCGCCGCCTCTCCTTCCTCAACAAGGTCACGGCGCGCAACCTCTTCCGCTACAAGAGCCGCCTGGCCATGACGGTGTTTGGCGTGGCCGGCTGCTGCGCCCTCATGATCATGGGCTTTGGCATCAACGACACCGTGCAGGCCCTCTCGCCCAACCAGTACGGCGGGGCAGGCCGCGCGGGCATCTACTCCTACGACCTGCTCGCCGCCACGCAGCCCGCAGACCTCGAGGTGGCCGCCCAGAGGCTCACCGATAGCAGCCGCGTGGACTCCTACGTGGCCGTGCGCTATGAGAACGTCACGGTCGAGCACAACGGCGCCAAGCAGACCATGCAGCTCGTCGTGGTGCCCAACGACTTTGCGCTCGACGGCTACATCGACCTGCGCACGCAGGACGGCCGGCACCTCGACCTTGCCGGCGCCACCGCAGACGGCGGGGCCCTGCTCACCAAGAACGCGGCCGTGGTGCTGGGCTTTGGCGAGGGCGACAGCGTGCGCCTGCAGGACACGTCGCTCAACCAGGCAGACGTCAAGGTGAGCGGCATCGTGATGAACTACCTCGGCAACGCCGTCTACCTCACCCAGGACAGCTACGAGCGCCTCTTTGGCCAAGCGCTCGAGCCCAACGCCCTGCTCGCCAAGCTCAACGGCACGGACGACGAGAAGATCGCCTTCGCAGACGAGCTCGGAGGCGACGCGACGTTCCTCTCGGTCACGAGCGTGGCCGCCGGCATCCGCGACTTCGAGAGCAACTTCATGCTCATCAACTACGTGGTGGCACTCGTCACGGCGCTGGCCGCGGGCCTGTCGTTCGTGGTGCTGTTCACGCTCGCCACCACCAACATCTCGGAGCGCGAGCGCGAGCTGGCCACGATCAAGGTACTGGGCTTCCGCAAGCGCGAGGTGCGCGTCTATATCAACAAGGAGCTGCTCATCCTGGCGCTCATCGGCGCCATCGTGGGCATTCCGCTGGGGTGCGTGCTGGGTCACTCGCTCACCTACGTGCTCAACATGCCCTCGATGTACTTTGCCGTGGAGATCCACCCCTTGAGCTACGTGTGGTCGTGCGGCCTGTCGATGCTCTTTGCGCTGGCGACGTCGCTCGTCACGAGCCGCTCCATCGACCGCGTCGACATGGTGGGCGCCCTCAAGTCTGCCGAGTAGGGCGAGGAGCCGCAGTACGCGCCGGCCATCCCCGCCCGCGGGCGCGCCCCGCGGGTCCCCAAGCCACTTGGGTAGAATGAATCCCAAGCAATCAGAGGGGACCCGCATGAGAAACCCGTTCGAGAGAAACGCCGATGAGCAGCGCCCGGCACGCGGCATGCGTCAGCGCGGCGAGCTCGCGCCCGCAGACGAGGCCGAGCAGAGAGGACGCGAGCGTCGCGCCCGCACCAGCCAGGCCGGCCGTCCTGCCCGTGGCAGCCGCATCGCACGCGAGCAGGACCAGCAGGGTCGCGGGCGCGGTCACAAGCCGCGTCGCCCCAAGAAGCCCAGCCGCCTGGGCATGCTCGTTGGCAACTGGTGGAACCGCCTCATCAGCGCCGTCTACTCGGGGTCGCTGTCGAGCCAGACCGAGCAGTACACCGCCCACAACACCACGCAGGACTACATCTGGAACTCGGTGGGCCTGGGCGCCTGGGGCGTTGTCTTCCCGGTGCTGTCAGTGGTCACCACGCAGCTCATCGGCGTGGAGCCAGCCGGCCGCTTCTCGATGGCCTTCGTTACGGGCACGCTACTGCTCTTCATCGCCAACTACGGCGTGCGCACCTTCCAGGTGTCAGACCTCGCCGAGAAGCACTCGTTCTCCGACTACCAGGCAAACCGCGTGGTCACGTGCGTCGTGATGCTCGTGGTGGGCATCCTCTACTGCCAGCTGCGCGGCTATGACCCGCAGATGTTCACACTGTGCATGGGCATGTTCGTCTACCGCGCCATCGACGGGCTGGCAGACGTCTACGAGGGGCGCCTGCAGCAAATGGACAAGCTCTACCTCGCGGGCATCTCGCAGGCCATCCGCTCGGCCGCCGTCATCGTGGCCTACAGCGTCGTGATCCTCATCACGCGCAGCCTGGGGGCCGCCGGCATCGCCATGGCCGTGGCAGCCGCGGCGTCATTCGTGCTGCTCACCCTGCCGCTCACGTTCTTCGAGACGCCCAAGAGCAAGAAGCTGTCGCTTGGCAGCGTCAAGGACCTGTTCGTCCAGTGCTTCCCGCTGTTCGTGGCGCTGTTCCTCTACAACCTCATCGACAACATGCCCAAGTTCGCGATGGAGGGTGTGCTGTCCTACGACAACCAGCTCTACTTCAACGCGCTGTTCTCGCCCGCGCACATCATCATCATGGTGATTGGCTTCATCTACAAGCCGCAGCTCATGCGCCTGGCAGAGATCTGGGCAGACCCCAAGCGCCGCGGCCGCTTCGACATCATCGTGCTGGCAGTGCTCGCCATCATCGTGGCTCTCACGCTGGGCGTCGCGGGCTTC
Organism: uncultured Coriobacteriaceae bacterium; assembly: GCA_900543875.1. Taxonomy (GTDB): domain Bacteria; phylum Actinomycetota; class Coriobacteriia; order Coriobacteriales; family Atopobiaceae; genus Parolsenella. The sequence goes on from UQSV01000029.1 coordinate 7,619, forward strand.
ATGGGCACCATCGGCATCCCCATCATGAGCTTCCTGTACGGCGTGGACTTCGAGCAGTTCCGCGGCCTGTGCTACGTCATGGTGGCCACGGGCGGCGTGTGCGCGGCCATCGACTTCCTGTACCAGATCATCACGGTGCTGCGCCGCCAGAAGGCCGTGACGCGCGTCTACCTGCTCACGCTGGGTTTCTCGCTGTTCGTGCCGCCACTGCTCATCGGCTTCACGGGCCTGCCGGGCGCCGTCCTGGGCTACCTCATCGTCATGTGCATCCTGCTCGTACTGCTCGTGACCGAGTACCTCTCGATCCACGCCGAGCTCTCCGAGACGCTCAAGAGCTACCGCAAGCCCGCCCGCGCCGACCGCCCCAGCGCCACGTCCTCGCCCTCGCCCGAGGATTAGCCGCTGGGACAATACCTGCCTGAGCAACTGTCCCAAACTGGGACAATGCCTGCCTGAGCAACTGTCCCACAAAACGCCCCAGCCACGACAAGCGTGACTGGGGCGTCGTCTTACCTATGGAGCCAAGCGGGGCAGCGCGCGCCTTACAGCGGGCGGATGCTGACCTCCTTGAGCTGCTTGGCCGAGACCTCGCTAGGCGCGTCGCTCATGAGGTCGGAGCCGCTCGAGGTCTTGGGGAACGCCATGACCTCGCGGATCGAGTCGGAGCCGGTGAGCAGCATGCACACGCGGTCGAGGCCCAGGGCAAAGCCGCCCATGGGAGGCGCGCCAAACTCGAGGGCCTCCATGACGAAGCCAAACTGCTCGCGGGCGCGCTCGGGCGTGAAGCCCAGCAGCTCGAGCATGGAGAGCTGCATCTCGGCGTCGTGGATGCGCATGCCGCCGCCGCCCGCCTCGTAGCCGTCCATGACGAAGTCGTAGGTGTAGGAGCCGGCAGCGAGCGGGTTCTCGCGAATCTTCTCGACGTCGGACTCGGTGGGAAGCGTGAAGGGCTGGTGCTCGGCAGCGTAGGCCTTGCGCTCCTCGTCCCAGTGGAACAGCGGGAAGTTGACGACCCAAAGGAAGTCGTGGCCCTCGCGCTTGACGTTGAGGGCATTGGCCATGTGGGTGCGCATGCCGCCGAGGATCTCGTCGGAGGCGAGACGCGGGCCGGCGGCGAACATCACGAGGTCACCGGACTCGACCTGGGCGCGCTCGCGCAGGGCCGCCATCTCCTCGTCGGAGAAAAACTTGACGATGGGGCTGTTGATGGAGCCGTCCTCGCGGAAGGCGATCCAGGCCAGGCCCTTGGCGCCAAAGGTCTTGGCGACGTCCTCGAGCTTGTCGATCTGGGCACGCGGCCAGGTGCCGGCACCCTTGGCGTTGATGCACTTGACGACCGAGCCCTCGGTGTTGGCCGCGCTCGAGAAGACCTTGAACTTGGAGCCGGTGAACACGTCGGAGACATCGATGAGGGTCATGCCGTAGCGCGTGTCGGGCTTGTCGGAGCCATAGGTGTCCATGGCGTCCCAGTACTGGATGCGGCGCAGCGGGCAGGGCAGCTCGACGCCCATGTGGGCGAAGGCATCCTTCAGGACGTCCTCTAGGGCGCTCATGACGTCGTCCTGGTCGACGAAGCTCATCTCGATGTCCACCTGCGTGAACTCGGGCTGGCGGTCGGCACGCAGGTCCTCGTCGCGGAAGCACTTGGCAACCTGGTAGTAGCGCTCGACACCACCCACCATGAGCAGCTGCTTGAGCAGCTGCGGGCTCTGCGGCAGGGCGTAGAAGTGGCCAGGCTGAATGCGGCACGGCACGAGGAAGTCGCGGGCGCCCTCGGGCGTGGACTTGAACAGGCTCGGCGTCTCGACCTCCATGAAGGCGCGCTTGTGGAGCGCCTCGCGGATGGCGAAGGTGAAGTCGGAGCGGAGCTTGAGGTTGGCCATCATCTCGGGACGGCGGATGTCGAGGTAGCGGTAGCGCAGTCGCGTGTCCTCGGACGTGTCGATGCCGTCCTCGATCTGGAAGGGCGGAGTCTTGGAGCGGTTGAGCACCTCGATGGTGTCAACGCGGACCTCGATCTCGCCGGTGGGGAGCTTGGGGTTGACGGTCTCCTCGTCACGGCCGCGCACGACGCCGTGAACGCAGATGGGCCACTCGGGGCGAATCGTCTCGGCGGCGTGGAAGGCGGTGCCGCCGGAGTGCTCCGGGTCAAAGGTGCACTGGGTCATGCCCGAGCGGTCGCGCAGGTCAACGAAGATGAGTCCGCCGTGGTCGCGGCGACGCCACACCCAACCGGTGAGCGCGACCTCCTCGCCGATGTTCTCGCGACGCAGCTCGCCCGCGGTGCGGGTGTGCATGGAGTGGGCGTGCATGGCCTCGGTCTCGGCGGCAAACGCGTCGGCCGCCTGGGCCTCGACGGCCGGGGTGGTGCTGGTGTCTTGCATGTGTGTCCTCTCGTCTGGGCCATCCCGTGTCGGTACGGATGGCAAGCCTTCAGACGGCGAACGGCCCCGTAGACAGCGTGGGCGCTCGCGCAAGGTCACATAATAACGCACGCGGCAGACATTTTTCGTTTCCTACCTGTTACCCCCATGCAGTTGGGACACTTGCGCCCGTAGCCCAACTGTCCCGCTTTACCTGCGGTTTGGGACAATAGCGCCCGTAGGCTTACTGTCCCAGCGGCGCAACGCGCGAGGCCCATGCGTGCTACCCTGCGAGATGGAAGAATCGACGAGGGGATGCACATGGCTATGGACGAGAAGAGCGACACACTGGTGACGCAGGCGGCGCACGAGATTCGCCGGTCGGCAGGCGCCACGAGCGCCTACGTCATCGACCGCCGCCGCTGGTACCACGCCCACCCCGAGGTGGCCTACCACGAGGTTGCCACCACCGAACAGATCTGCGCGGACCTCGAGGCGCTGGGCATCCCCTACGAGCGCCCCACGAAGACGGGCGTGGTCGCCACGATCGCGGGCGCCGCGCCGGGTGCCTATGACGGGCAGGGCCAGCCGCGCCGCCGCCTCATGCTGCGCGCCGACATCGACGCCCTTCCCGTGACCGAGCAGACCGACGAGCCGTTTGCCTCGCAGAACGAGGGCTTCATGCACGCCTGCGGGCACGACTGCCACATCGCGATGCTGCTGGGTGCGGCACGCCTGCTCATGGGCCTGCGTAGCGAGCTCGCGGGCGAGGTGCGCCTGGTGTTCCAGCCTGCGGAGGAGGGCGGCAACGGATCGAAGACCATGATCGAGGCGGGCGTGCTCGACGGGGTCGACGGGGCCTACGGCACCCACATCTGGAGCGATGTCGAGGAGGGCAAGGTGAGCGTCGAGGCGGGGCCGCGCATGGCCGCGACCGACTGGTGGCGCATCGACGTGACGGGCCGCGGGGCGCACGGGGCCATGCCCAACCAGGGGGCGGACGCGGTGCTCGCGGGCGCGGCGATCGTCGAGAGCTTGCAGGCCATCGTGAGCCGCAACATGAGCCCGTTCGAGCCGGCGGTGGTCACCGTGGGCCAGTTCCACGGCGGCACGGCCCGCAACGTCATGGCGGGAAGCGCCTGGATGGAGGGCACGGTGCGCACCTTCCACGAGGAGGCGCACACAAGGATTCCGCAGCTCATGGACCGCATGGCGTCCGACGTGGCGGCCGCGTTTGGTTGCACGGCGCAGCTCACCTACGAGGTGGCCCACACGACCGTGGTGAACACGCCCGAGGCCAGCGAGCGCGCAGCGAGGGCCGCGGCCGAGGTGCTGGGCGAGGACGCCATCACGCGCTACCAGGGTTCCATGCCCGGCGAGGACTTCTCCGAGTACCTGCGGAGGTGCCCCGGCGTGTTCGTATTCCTGGGCAGCGGCACGGCCGACCCCAGCGGCAAGGTGTGGCCGCAGCACAGCAGCCACTACGACCCCAACGAAAGCGTCCTCGTGCGCGGCTCGATGCTCGCTGCTCAGTACGCAGTCGATTTTTTGAACGAGTAGGGCGAGAGGGGCGTCGGCGCTTGCGGACGCGCAGAAACGGGTGCCCGGCATAGCTCGCAATCAGCAGTCCCTACATTAACCGGCACTTTTATGCAATCCGCCAGCCTGTGTACCTGTCGTTTGCAGCAAACCGCCGTTTTGTGTAAAACGCAGACCTCCAGAAGGGGCCGAACCTTCCACTTTTCGGTAGTTTGCTGCAAACGACAGGCTCCCCGCCTTACACAAATCGGCACTTTGCATCAAACGCAAAATCACGCACCTACAAGAATCGGCACTTTGCATCAAACGCCGAAAAGTGCGCTTGCAAGAATCGGTAGTTTGCATCAAACGCAGGGGGGTAGCCCGCCAGCTCACTCGCCGGCTCATCCAAATTACGCATCCAGAGCCCTCCAAACACGCAGCTTGGACGAATCGATGCGCGGGGCACGTAATATGGACGAACCAATGCGCGAGCCACGTAATTTGGTTGAACGGTCAATAGCGGAAAGAACGACTGGACGGCCCTTTCGAGCACGCCTTCTCGCCCACCCCCCTCGCGCACCCACATCTACGCATCCAACCATTGAGCACCCACTTTTACGTACTAGGCGGCCTCTCAGCACGCAAAAGCGGGTGCTCGTTGTTTGCCGACACGTAGAAACGGGTGGACGCCCCAACCGACGCCGCGAGGCTGTATAGTTAGCCATGGTCAACAATTAGCCAAGGCCAACAAACTGGAACTCAACGTAGGACGGCTACATTGCAAAAGCGTCTATTCGAGGCAGCGCGCGACGGCTTCTACGGCACGTATTACGTGAACCCGCGCGGGGCAGATTGCGCCATGATTGGCCTTTTTGGGGACGACCCAAACGATTACATGGCAAAGTGCGGCGCAAGGTGGCTGCACAAGAACGGCGTCAACGCGCTTTGCATCTCTCCCGGGGAGCACGATTACAGCCACGTCAACTGCCCGCTCGAGCGAATCGAGACGGCGATCGCGTGGCTGCTGTCCCATGGGAACAGAAAAGTTAGCATCATGGGGATGAGCACCGCGGGGATGGAGGCGCTGGTAGCGGCGTCGTACTTCCCGAGCATCACGCTGACCTTTGGACTGACTGCCAGCGACTTTGTGTGGCAGGGGTTCGAGCAGGGCAAGAGGGACGGCTGCCGGGAGTGGCCCGTCCCCGGCGCCTCAACCCTCTCCTATCGCGGGGAGCCGCTTCCGTACATGCCGTTTGTCTATGAGCACCCCACGTATTGGAAGAAGGTCGAGGAGGAAACCAAAGGCTCCGGGGATTTTCAGCGCTCCACCTGGCTGTTCATCGATTCCGAGAAGAATCGCGAGCACTCAGAGGACGAGATAATCAAGGTCGAGAACATCCAAGGCAAGCTCATCCTCGTCGGCGCGGATGACGATAGTTTCTGGGAGGCGGGCAAGTACGTCCGGCGCATGGACCAGCGCCTGAAGAGCCGTCCGCACGCCTGCGACTACGAGGCGGTTGCCTACACGTATGGCACCCACTTCGTGCTGCCCGAATCCATGCTGAGGCTCGCGCTACCGGTGGGGCTAAAGTTCGTCATGCGGTTTCTCTTCCGCTCCGCCAAGGAGCATGCAGATGAGTGCGAGGCCACGAGGATAGACGTCGACAAGCGACTCTCCGCCGCGCTGCATGAGTGGGTTGTTGGTTAGGTCGGGGCTGTTTCCGCGTCATGCGAAAAGGGCGAGAGGCTCGCAGCCCCTCGCCCGCCCAACGCCGCGCTCAGCTGACCCTATTCATCGCCAGCAGAGCCTTCGGCAGCAGCAATCACCTCGAACTCATCAGGCGGATAGAGGTAGTCCTCCCCGCTATCGTCGATGATGCGATACCAGCCCTTCTCAGTCGAGATGACCTCGTAGACCCTGTCGTGCGTCAGTTCGAGATACGAAGTCTCGCCAAGATAGCGAACCTTCAATGTGAGCTGTCTCTCAACCTTGAACTTCACCTTCGGTTGGCCCGCCACCTCAAACCAATGGACCCCGGCATCGGTCGACTCATCATCAGCCGCAAGTGTTCTGGCGTCATTTACGTTTTTCTAGTTGTACAGATGGCCTTCGGCTTGATTGCTTGGGCCACACCCCATTCCTCTCGTCATAGGCAAGCGCCGACGCTCCAAGCCCAACTGTTCGACTGTTATCTTTTCCTGACGCTATCAGATGACCACTTCCCTCTGTAGAATAATTAAGGAGCTTCCATCCCGCCGCAAGTACTAATTCTCGCGGGATGAGAAATGGAGCATATGCCCAGCTTATGTTTGGGATGGGAGTCGTTTAAGTTGACTTGCAAATCACCCATTTCTTTCAGAGAGTTTCTGCAATCCTGCTCTAACGAATTTGGTGACGTCAGCTTCCGTTTCGAGAATGTTGGCACCGTCAGACCTACAACCATTACCCGAGCAAATCTTGAATTACTCAGGCGTTCTAGAGAGGCCGGTTACGCCGGGATTTTCATCAGCTGTCCCGATTTCGAAAGGGAGAGCATAGCCATTGCCTGTCTCGCCGCCCTCCTCCACCTCGAGCATGATCCGGGAAATCCGGGGCTTCATGAGCCCCAAGCTGGAGAACGAGTTGCAATCGGCTCTTGCGTGGCGAACGTTACCAGAGCAGATAACAACGAGGTCATGTTTCGGGTCGCCGATGGCAACACGGGGTTCTTCAAGAGCTCATTCAATCCGTTGGCGCATACGGCTCGGCCCGATTGTGATTTAAGCAAAACTAGGAGCACCGCTAAAAGGAAGCGCTTATCAATTAAAGACGCAGCCTCCCAATACGAGAATATTCCCGCCCCATCGCGGCACATTCTTGACCTTTGCGGCAAAAGCGTGAAGTCGGTTGGATATTGCTCGTCGCCCTCGCAGTATATTAATGAGCCCCCGACTCATATCCCGAATGGCTCCATTAACGTACGCGGAGAAACAAGCAGGTTATCGAGCCTACTCCCCATTACGCATTTTCAAGCAGACGGGAAGGCATGCGACGACTTTGAATGGCCCTTTGCCGTCCGTCCATCGATATACGCATGTCCCCGAGTTGATGGCATTGGTACCTCTCGCCCCATCGCTGACGCCGTTCAAGAGGGAGCAAACGTCGATTTTGTTAGCTTTAATCTCTCTTGCCCCGACTCCCTAGACACGTCTCTGTACACCGATTTCCTCGACCTAAAGGACGCTGGGGTAGGAGTCATTGGTTTCTGCGATCAGTGGACCCTAAGTCGAGTGGCGGGCAAGCTCGAGAAAGACAACTTCCTTTGCTTTGACTGGAACAGCTGCGCTCTTGTAGAACAATCAAACACGCTTGTTCTATCTCCGATTCAAAGCACCGTGATGGCAAAGCCCCAGCAAATTCTCATCCCCGTTCCAGACGATGACTGCAACCTCTGGCGCGCGGCGCAGATTCTATATGGACACTTTGCAGAAACGGAGTTCAACACCGACGAGGCTGCCGGAGCTATTGCAAGGCTATTCTCCGCCCTTGGCGCCGCCCTTAGAATGACGGAGGCACCTGACGCCAACTATGCGCAAGAGCAGCAGAGCGATATCCGCAATTCTTTGAAGAGCATACGAGAGTCCAGAAGCCTGACTCCAGAAGACTACGCCGAACTTGTTGAAGCCTGCGGTATCTTGAACGCTATTTTTCAGCCGGGTCATCGTCTCCCCAAAGAGGAAAAGATATACGAGCGAATCTCAAGTAGCGTTGAGGCAGGTAGGCATGTCGTCCTTGTAGTCGATAAGAACAGGACCGAGCCCGTTCAGGAGTACTGGCTAGGAGAAATCGCACACATCGCTTCCGCGACCAATCTATTCCGCGTCGTCAGTACGCGCGAGTACATGATAACGGGGCGGCCCAGCAAGAACGAAGTCGCCATCTTCAGTGGATGGTACGACCGCGGCACGATGGACAGAGCACTCCACTCCGGAATCGCAGCCACCACCTTCCTCGTTCTTTACGGGCACGACAATAACGCTGGCCTTGAGATCGATTGGTGGAATAAGGCCCAAGCCCAGTGGAAGCGTTCCTCGTCGTTGTGTGCAGGCGCAGCCAATAGAGCGTTACGCGCGCTCGGAATCGAAGAGGTCCAAGGTACAACGGCACGCTCTCCGAAACTCAGCAGGGTTCATGTTGACGATATCGACCCGGGCGAAAAGGATATGTCTCCCGCGCACATAGTAACCGCCATTGAACGGCAAAGGCTCCAAAGAGACCTCGCAAAGGATGGAGAAAAGTCGGTTAGGGCCACACCCGTTATGTTCAATGACGGCTCACACATTTGGCTAAAAACAACTGGGAAGAAGTCGGCGGGAGGACGAATCGTCGTTATCACCGATTGTCTTTATGGAGGGGACAGCGAACCAACCCAGAAGACCGCCGCTTCGCTCCTCCCCGGCGACATTGTTCTCCGCACCCATTCGGACAGGGACTACATAAAAAAGGCTTCCGAGAAGACGACGAGCGGGTATGACAGCCTCTACGCTCAATCGCAAAAGTGGAGAGAGCCCATCCAATCCGCTCGCAGTAGTGGACTTACTGATGCTGAAATTACAGACAGAATTTATCGAGCTACGAAGGGGAGCAGAACGGAGCAAGCCGTAAGAGCCTGGGTTAAGGGCTACAGGATAGCCCCACAGACGGCCGAGGATATCAGAGCCGTCTACACCGGTTTGCGCCATCCCGTTACCGAGGAAGAGTTCCGCGATGTTATAGGCGCCGTAAGAGCAATCAGGAACAAGCACCGCGCCGTTGGCAGAATGGCTAAAAAAGATATGGTTATCCAATTTCTAAATGATGTTCGAGATTACGGAATTGACGACGCAGTAAGTGGCTTCGACGAGCGTCATGAAGCCGGAGACGTCGAACTGCTCAGGGTCTCTTCCATAGGAAACGAAATGAGCGTCGCGCCCAGTCACGCCCACGCCCCCATCATGTAAGGAGTACCTGTGGAACAGAATACTGATGACCAGTTAAGAGACCGTCTCTTTCAATCAATTTACGAGGAATTCGTTGGCCCCAGAGACCCCGCCTCGGAAGAACTTATCGACTTCTCGCCTTCACAGCGCTACAACGCCGGCGTGCTGCACCCGAGAGGGGCCTCCATCTCCCTCGAGGCCGAGCATGATGACCGCAGGCCCCCGGAGATCGGGCCCAGTCATCCGACCGGCGGAGAGTCCATCGAGCACATGCCAGCTGTGGCCATCCGCGATACAGCAACACTTAGCACAGTTGACGGCGACGAATTCGAAGAGCCCATTTCTCTCTCAAACGCTAGAGCGCAATCGGCTCTGAGCATGACCGTTGGCATTCGCAGCGACGAGAGCGTCGCCTTCGAAATTGACACCGCCACCTACCAGCACGAAGTTGTTGATGGTGTGGATAAATATCGCCGCCATCCCCTTCACTTCGGCATTTCAGAAGGTGAGGTGGCTGTTCCACGGGGAAACCGCAGCGAATCGGGTAGCTATCGAACGGAGCTTGAGCTTGATGGAGGCAGGCTAAAACTGCAGCTAGTCCACCGAAGGGCCATCGAAGGCGGAGATGTAATTACCGTCGCACTCTGCAACTCCCTCACCGGCGTCAGTGATGACTATCCAAATTGTTATTACCAGGCATCATTTAAAATCGCCGTTTCCCGCGGCCTCATACCGCCCACCTGTCCGCGGTCGTCCGCCACTTCGGAGGAGGAGGCAAATAAGCGCCTGATTTACCGCAATCTGAAAAACTATGCAATTGGACACGGATGTGCCACGTCTTGGGAGCAGGGCGGCACGGTCCACTGGGCCAAGACCGAGACCATGCCTCTCGCAGAAACTCAATCAATGAAGCCCCTTCATCCTCTCATGAAGGGCGTCAGCCTCTCCCTCGAACAATTTGGCGATATGGCCAGATGGCCCGAAACGCTTAACGGCATGAAGACCATGTGCGCCAAATACGAGAAGTGGATCAGCGGAATCGAAAGCCATGTCCCTTCGCTCGATAAGGAGCTAGTTCCGGCGGCAGAAAAGAATATAGCCTCCTGCCGTGCCTGCCTCTTGCGCATGGCCGATGGAATATCACTTCTCGAACAAGACTCCTTAGCACGCAAGGCTTTTGTCATGGCAAATAAGGCCATGTATGAGCAGTACCTGCACTACAGCTATATAAGCGGGGAGAGGCCATCCCTGAGCTCTCCCCTATCATATGTACGCTCATGGAGGCCTTTCCAGCTCGGGTTTATCCTGATGAATCTGAGGGCGATAATTGACGAAAAATCGCCAAGTCGAGATATTGTTGACCTCATTTGGTTCCCAACGGGCGGCGGAAAGACGGAAGCCTACCTAGGACTTACCTCATTCGTTCTTATCTGGGAAAGGCTCGCTCACGTCACGAGCGAGGGCGTAAGCGTGTTCATGCGCTATACGCTTCGTCTGTTGACGTCTCAGCAATTTGACAGAGCCTCTTCGCTCATTTGCGCCTTGGAGTCCATGAGGCGCAAGGATCCCGATCTCTTGGGCAGCAGGCCTTTTCGAATCGGGCTCTGGGTTGGCGGCGAAGCGAGTCCGAACACTCGCAAAGAAGCCGAGACAAAGCGAGCGAAATGGGCTGACCGCAAGGATGGCACGAACCCCTTCCCGGTTCGAAGGTGCCCTTGGTGTGGCGCTAGCCTAGAAGAGGACCCGCGAAGGACCTATAGGCGAAATGGCACGGCGGGCACCTATCCGAAGATTTCCTTCATATGTCCCAACAGCAACTGTGAATACTCTGCAGGAGAGGGACTCCCCTTGGACGTAGTAGATGAGGAGATTTATCAGGCTCCCCCATCGCTGCTCGTCGGGACGATAGATAAATTCGCCATGATCCCCTATCGAGAAGAGTCCTACAGGCTCTTTGGCATTCGAGAGGGAGAGCGACGCGCTGCCCCGAAGCTCATCATCCAAGACGAGCTGCACCTCATTTCAGGACCCCTCGGTTCAATGGCCGGACACTACGAAACCCTCATTGCGAATCTCTGCGAGCGCAATGAGGGTGGTAAGCCCATTCGGCCCAAGATCATTGCGTCGACCGCCACGGTAAGTCGTGCAAAGGAGCAGTGCAATCAGCTCTATGCGTGCGGAGAGGAAAACGTATTCCAGTTTCCCCCGTCCGGACTTGATTACAGCGATTCGTTCTTTTCTGTTGAAGACAAAGAGGCCCGCGGCAGGCGCTATGTCGGCATCTTCGTTCCAACTCTTAACGAGGCTTCGACGAACATTCGCCTCTATGCAGATCTCCTGTGGCAGCCGGTCACGTGGAAGGACGTCTCCGACGAGTGGATTGATCGCTATTGGACCGTCCTTGGCTACTTCAATACAACCAGAGAGCTTGGTCAGGCCGTCACTTGGATGGGCGGCGACATTCCCGAACGCCTTTGGGAGCATCGGCGCAGGGCAAAAGAGAACGGCGAAGATACCAAGCGTTACATTAACGTGTGCAGCGAGCTCACCGGCCGCAAGGACGCCGATGAAGTAAGAAACGGGCTATCAGCCCTCTCCATCTCTCATCCCAACCGCAATGCAGTCGACCTTTGCTTCGCCACCAACATGATTTCTGTCGGTCTCGACGTGGGGCGCCTTGGTCTTATGGTTGTCGAAGGCCAACCGAAGACGACTGCAGAGTACATCCAAGCCACCAGCCGCGTAGGACGAGGAGACGCAAAGGGTCTCGTATTCGTTGTCTACAACACGACTAAACCACGCGACCGCTCGCACTACGAAAACTTCGCAATGTATCATCGAAGTTTTTATGAAAACGTCGAGCCTTCAAGCGTCACTGCCTTTTGTAGGCAGGTGCGCTATAGGGCCCTATTTGGAACTCTGATTGGTATCTATCGCGCGATTGCGACAGCGCCGGACGCATACAGAAAGCCAGAAAAACCGCTTTTGGGATTGCCTCAAAGGCCATCTTGGACAGGGTCAGTGCAGTTGAACCTGATGAGCTAAGCCACACAGAGACCGACCTCAGGGCAATCTACGAACAGTGGAGCACGCATGATTACGACCGTTGGGAAGAGCTCAAGCCTGAAGCTTTTGATGCACCGACACCACTCATGCACCCGCTAGGCGCCAATTGTTCTGATGACTGGAGCACCAATCCATTCGAAGTCCCAACATCCATGCGCAGCGTCGACTCGGAATGTTCGGTAAGAATCGTAGGGTCCTATGGGTCCTATGGAGAGTCGGAGAACAGGTAGATCAAACATGCCAAGAAAAAGCTTCCGTACCCTACAAAAGAAGCCCGGGGCAAAGAACTATCCCCTCCGAATGGGACAGCTAATGGGCCCTTACAGCATCGGGTCCATACTTCCATGCGATGCCAATACGACTCTGATGGTTGCTGGACTCGATGCTTTTGACACGGGCAAGATGATTCAGATACACGACAGTCGTCTTGAACGCTACATCGGCGTCGACAAACTCTACGCTCCGCCCGTAGACGATGGACCAGGTAGCGGTTATATTCCAGCCGTTAGGTTTCCGAACTGGTTATATTGCCCCCGCTGCGGACGAATGCGCTACGTCAAGTCGAACGATGCGAGCGCTTCCATCTACTGTCAGAATCCGGTATGCAAAGAGAAGACAAAGCACAGCACGAAGCTCGTCCCGGAGCGTTTTGTTGTCGTATGTCCCAAAGGCCATATCGATAGCTTTCCTGTCATGAAATGGGTCCATGGGGACGCGGAGCCCGACGCCAACAGCGGAGAGCACATTGTCACCCGTCGCACCCAAGGCGGGAGCACGACAATGGGGGACATCGTCTATTCGTGTTCATGCGGCAAGTGGCGGACCCTCGCTGGCGCCACTCGTCATGGTGGGCTGAACACAATCGGCTATCGCTGCACCGGACGCGAGCCTTGGCTAGACAGGCGCTCATCTACTCCGTGCGATATGCCCAACGAAGAGCTCAGAGTGGTAATCATGGGCGCCACAAATGTCAGCTATGCCGACACCGTTAGTTCGGTGCTTATCCCCGACGCCATCGATGAAAAGACAAAGGGGATCATTAACGAACATTACGAGACACTGCTCGCAATGGATGAAAAAGGCCTCCTAGATGCGGCCATTGATATGCTGGCAGCCAACGGTCTCGACAGAGAGCCGCTCAAGAGGGCATACCTCATGAGAAAGGACCAGGCAGAAAGCACCGAGGTCTCGGAGGATGAATACCTGCACGAAGAGTATCTAACGCTGAGACTGGCATACGAGACCTCCGAGGGACAGTTTGAAGCCACACCCATAGAGTCGCTCTGCTACAACTCACAACTCATTCATTCGTATGTATCCAAACTGACTCTCGTAGACTCCCTTACCGTAACGCGGGCTTTGGTTGGTATATCACGACTAAACCCCGAGGTAAACGAAGGCAAATCCATGGGCGAAAGGAGGGCGTCCCTCTCTCGGAACCACAAACTAGGTTGGACCTTGGCAAGCCAGACGATTGGCGAAGGTATCTTTATCGAGCTTGACGGCGAAGAGCTGGCCGAATGGGCATGTCGTCCTGAAGTAATCGAGCGTTTCGAGACCATGCAGGCCAACTTCGATGGCGCGAGACAAAGGCGCAACAGTGATACCCGAAAGCTCAATCCAAAATATGTTGTCCTGCACACCCTTTCCCATCTGCTCATGCTCTCGATAAGTAAGGTATGCGGCTATAGTGCAGCCTCCCTTCGCGAGCGAATCTATTGCGAAAAGTACCTCGACGACGACCATGAGCTATTCCAAGACATGCACGGCTTCCTCATATATACGGCCTCGGAAAGCGGAGACGGCTCCCTTGGAGGTCTAGTGCGCGCCGGAAAGCCAGGAAGACTCGAAGACGTTCTTGGCAATGCGCTGACAGAGGCCCTATGGTGCTCCAATGACCCAGTCTGCATCGAGTCAGTCGGGCAAGGACTCGATTCATGTAACCTTGCCGCATGCTTCAATTGCTGTCTGGTCCCAGAAACCGCATGCGAGACCGGCAACAAGTTCCTCGACCGCGGTCTGGTTGTTGGCACGCTAGATGAACCGGCGGCCGGGCTCTTCGGCGCAGAGCTGAGGCTTGGTTAAATCCTCCGAGCGAGATGGAGGCATCAGGGCGCTAGAGCCTCGCGAGTTCCTCGAAGAACCCGTGAGGCTCTTCGCCCAACGCTTTTGCGACGACCCCAGCAATTTGTTGGGCAAGTAAGGGCGGCACAGCATTTCCCACTTGCGTAAACTGAGACGTCCTGTTCCCCTCAAACAAATAGTCATCCGGAAACGTTTGCAAGCGGGCAGCCTCGCGAACCGTGAGACTTCGGCATTGCGTAGGGTCAGGATGAATGTAGTAGTGCCCGTCTTTTGCAATGTGCGACGTTATCGTAGTCGAAGGCTTGTCATATATCTGAACGCGAAAACGATCGTCAAACTTGTACGCCCCGCCCTTCTTCACCTCAGAAACGTTATCGATAACGTTTCGGTGATTTGGTAAAAGGGCGTCGGGAAACTCCTCCAAACGCGCGGGAACTCCGTAGGTCTCGGCATAAGCGGCGCAGAACAAGTACCTTTCCAAATCCTTTGCAAGGTGCGCGCGCGATTCGTGGTTAGTTAGGAGCTTGCTCCCAGCGAGCCTTCCCCTGTACCACTTCTCATAAGGTCCAGCCGAACCAGACACTTCTGTCTTTGCCGTAATTCTCGGAGGATGATTTGAAAGCACCTCGCAGATGACAGGCGCAATCGCCGCACAAGACTCATCTGCAAGGATTCGCTTAGCAGCCCCATTGATATAGGACGCCCAATCCATAGTCTCCCAACCGGGATTGCGCCTAGAAAAGGAGCTTCTGATTTTAGGGATTCCCGCAAGGGCCAAGCGCACAGAAATCTCTTGCGCAGGCTCTAACAGGCCCATCTTCAACTCGGAGCTGCTCTTTACTCCAAGCAGAATCACCCTATGGCGCATCTGAGGGATGCCGTATTTTTCAGCTTCGACAACGTAATCAGCTGGCGTCTGAGGATTCTCCACAACGAGAGAGCGAACTTCATAACCCGCAGCTCGCATATCCTCCAAAATGTGACGGAACACGCCCTGTCCGTTATGCCTAGCCGATAGCAGCCCCTTAACATTCTCCATAACGAACACGTCGGGCCTGAGCCTTTGAATAAAGGAAAGGTAACATTTATACAGGGTGTGCTTCACGTCCTTATCAAACATCTCGTCATGAGCACGACGCGACCGACCCACCAAAGAATATGCCTGGCAGGGCGGTCCTCCAATGAGTACAAACGGAGCGTTTCCATCATTCTGGGCTCGCCATGCGCTCAGCCGCTGCGATGCCTGCTCGGCAAGGATGCCGTCTCCCTCGACAAGAGTTGCGCACACGGCTTCGTTGCAAGCAGCCATCCACAAATCGGGCCTGTAGTTGATGAG
>UQSV01000030.1 GCA_900543875.1 uncultured Coriobacteriaceae bacterium
GACGTGATCCTGGCCTTTGGGCTGCTGGGAATGATTCTGGGCTCTCTGGCTGCTATGCGGGAGAACCATATCAAGCGGATGCTGGCGTATTCCTCCGTGGCGCAGGTGGGGTATATCTTCATGGGTGTGGGCCTGGGGAGCATCGAGGGGCTGATCGCCTCCTGTTTCCATATCCTGGTCCATGCCTGCTGCAAGCCGCTGCTGTTTCTCTGCGCCGGCAGACTCTCCGCCGTCAGCGGCCACCACAAGAGCCTGAAGAACCTGCGGGGCAGCGCCTACCGGGACATTGGGGCGGGCTTGGGCTTCACTGTGGGGGCGCTGTCCATGATCGGCATCCCCCTGTTCGGCGGCTTTGTCTCCCAGCTCTACTTTGCCAGCGCGGCCGTGCCCTGCGCCATCGTGGTCGAGACGAGCGTCGAGGTCCCGGTGCGCGAGCAGCCGGCCGGCGTCGAGGTCGTCGCCGCGGCAGACGACGCGGTGCTGCTCGACAAGCTGGCCGCGTGGATGGCGGGCGCCTGCCACGCAGACGTGGCGCTGGGCACCAACTTCCCCTTTGCGCGCCGCGCCATCGCTGAGCGGTGCGCGTCCGAGCGCTCCACTAAGAACGCCGTCATAGGGCTGCTTCCGTTTGGTTCCTCGGCAGACCTGCCTGTCATGGCCGCCAACGAGGCGCTCATGGCCATCGACATCGCCGGCGTCTATGGCCAGGGCGCCGGAGCTGCCCGCTTTGCCGAGGTTGCCTGCGTCGTTGGGGCTGCCTTTGCCTCTCGCGAAGCGGCCCGCAGGCTCTCCCGCTCGCTTCCTGGGCTTGGAGCTGCTGTGAAGGCCGTCGTCGCCTACGGGGCCACCTTGGCGATGGGGCGCGCTCTGGTGCTAAGATTCGAAATGCCGAATGCATGGAAACATCGCAATTAGCGGGGTTTTCTCCGTTGACGAACCACAGCCGCTAGCGTAATATTTCCAGCTGTTGCACTTACCACAGCAATGAAGGGTTCACACATGTACGCAATCATCACGACTGGTGGCAAGCAGTACAAGGTTGCCAAGGGCGACGTCTTCGACGTCGAGAAGCTCGACGTGCAGCCTGGCGACGAGGTCAAGCTCGACGTTCTGATGCTCAACGACGGCAAGCAGGTTGTTGTCGACGCTGACACGCTTGCCAAGAAGAAGGTCACCTGCAAGGTCGTCGACCAGCACAAGGGTGAGAAGCAGATCGTCTTCAAGTTCCAGAAGCGCAAGCGCCACTCTGTCAAGAAGGGCCACCGTCAGAACCTCACGCGCCTCGAGGTTTCCGGCATGCCCCGCATCACCTCCACGGCCAAGAAGGCCGCCACGACCGAGGCTGCCGCCGAGTAGGCACCTCACCCAGAGCAGATAGATAGGCAGGTACCAGATATGGCACACAAGAAGGGTCAGGCTAGCTCCCGAAACGGTCGTGACTCCGCGGCTCAGCGCCTCGGCACGAAGGTTTTCGGCGGCCAGTCCATCAAGACCGGTCAGATCATCGTTCGTCAGCGCGGCACGCACATCACGCCGGGCGAGAACGTGGGCCGCGGCAAGGACGACACCCTGTTCGCCCTGTGCGATGGCACGGTTGAGTTCGTGAAGGGCGCCAAGCACCGCGTGCACGTGCGTCCGGCGCAGGAGGCTTAAGGGCTTCCGCGCACCCTTTTGGGTATTGTCAGGACCCTCGGCCCATCCGCTGGCCGGGGGTCCTTTTTCGTACGCTCGAGAAGGATAACCATCATGTCTCAGTTCACTGACATCTCTCGAATCAACGTCAAGGGCGGCGACGGCGGTGCGGGATGCACGTCGTTCCGCCGCGAGGCCTTCGTGCCCAAGGGAGGCCCCGACGGCGGCGACGGCGGGCGCGGTGGCAATGTCGTTCTCGAGTGCGACCCGCAGCTCTCCTCGCTCATCGACTACCGCTTCAAGCACCACTTCCGCGCCGAGCGCGGCACGCACGGCCAGGGTGCGCGCAAACACGGCCGAGACGGCGAGGACCTCGTGCTCAAGGTGCCCTGCGGCACCGTCGTCTCCGAGCTCGACCCCGAGACCATGGAGCCCCTCTACCAGATCGCCGACCTCACGCACCCCGGCGAGCGCGTCATCGTGGGCCCCGGCGGCACGGGCGGCAAGGGCAACATCCATTTCGTGACCTCGGTGCGCCGTGCCCCAGCCTTCTCCGAGAAGGGCGAACCGGCCTTCGAGCATTGGATCGAGCTCGAGATGAAGCTCATGGCAGACGCGGCCCTCGTGGGCATGCCGAGCGTGGGCAAGTCCTCGCTCATCGCCCGCATGAGCGCCGCGCGCCCCAAGATCGCCGACTACCCGTTCACCACGCTCGTGCCCAACCTGGGCGTTGTGCGCGCCGGGCACGCCGGCTCCTTCGTCGCCGCCGATGTCCCCGGCCTCATCGAGGGGGCGAGCGAGGGCAAGGGCCTCGGCCACGAGTTCCTGCGTCACATCGAGCGAACCGCCCTCATCATGCACGTGGTCGACCTCACGGGCGGCTACGAGGGCCGCAACGCCGTCGAGGACTACGACACCATCAATCATGAGCTCGCGGCCTATGCGCCCGAGCTTGCCGAGCGCCCGCAGGTGGTCGTCGCCAACAAGTGCGACATGCCGGGCACGAGCGAGGCCCTCGAGGCCCTGCGCCAGCGAGCCGCGGCCGACGGCCACGCGTTCTTTGCCGTCTCGGCCGTGACGGGCGCCGGCGTCGAGTCTCTTGAGGCGGCCTGCGCCGAGATGGTCTCGAAGCTTCGCGCCGAGCGCGAGCTCGACGAGGAGCCCCTGCGCAACGAGGAGTGGGAGCAGCGCCGCGTGAGCCGCGACGCCCGCATCCAGATCGCCAACCTCGGCGGTAGCGTCTGGCGCGTCTCGGGCAACGCCATCGAGCGCATGGTCATCAAGACCGACTGGGAGAACGAGGAGGCCGTGGCCTACCTCCAGCACCGCTTCGACCGCATGGGCCTCGACAAGATGCTCGCCAAGGCCGGCTGCGTCACGGGTGACACCGTGCGCATTCTGGGCTACGACCTCGACTACAAGGGCGAGGACGAGGACGACATGTATGCCGAGCTCACCGAGGACGAGCCCATCCTCACCGTGGGCGAGCTCTTCGACGAGTTCGAGGACGAAGCCACCGGCGGTGCCGAGGCTCCCGAGGACGCGAGCGACGCCTCGGGAGTCGAGGGCTGCGCTGTTGCCGAGACGGCCAGGGAGGACCAGTGAGCGGGCGCCTGATCGTTTTCAAGGTGGGCTCCTCGACCCTCGTGGACGAGACGGGCGAGCTCGACCTTGGCTTCGTGGCCTCGATGTGCGCGCAGATCGCCGAGCTCAGGCGTAGGGGAGACCGCGTCGTGCTCGTCTCGAGCGGTGCCGCCGCGGTGGGACGCTCGCTTCTGGGCTTTGACGCCCGCCCCAGCGACATCCCCACGTTGCAGGCCTGTGCCGCCGCCGGCCAGGCCAAGCTCATCGAGCGCTACGCGGAGGTCCTTGCAGACGACGGCCTGTCGTGTGCCCAGGTGCTGCTCACGCGCGGCGACGTCG
Organism: uncultured Coriobacteriaceae bacterium; assembly: GCA_900543875.1. Classification (GTDB taxonomy): domain Bacteria; phylum Actinomycetota; class Coriobacteriia; order Coriobacteriales; family Atopobiaceae; genus Parolsenella. Next base: position 3,556 of record UQSV01000030.1, read on the forward strand.
TCGACCGCACGGGATACCTCAACGCGCGCACCACCTTTGAGCGCCTGCTCGAGCTGGGCGTCGTGCCCATCGTGAACGAGAACGACACGGTGAGCGTGCGCGAGTTCTCCTTTGGCGACAACGACATGCTGGGTGCCATCGTGGCCTCGCTCATCGACGCCGACCTCTACGTCATCCTGTCGGACATCGACGGCCTTTACACCGCCAACCCCGACTCCGACCCCAGCGCCAGCCTCATCGAGCGCGTCGAGCGCGTCGACGCCCGCATCGCGCAGATGGCAGGCGGCGCCGGCAGCAGCTATGGTACGGGCGGCATGGCCACCAAGGTGCGCGCCGGCCGTGCGATGATCGCCGCGGGCATCCCCATGGCGATCTGCCGTGGCAGGGCACCCCGCGCGCTCGTCGACGCCGCCGACGGCCGTGGGCGCCACACCCTCTTCGAGGGCGATGGCGCGGGCGGCCACGAGCAGGCCCGCAAGCTCTGGATTGGCCTCGCGGGCCTCTCCCGGGGCTCGGTCACGGTCGACGCCGGTGCGGCTCGCGCGCTCGAGCTCGAGGGAGCGTCGCTGCTTCCCGTGGGCGTCACCGCGGTCGAGGGCGAGTTTGGCGAGGGCGACACCGTGAGCGTGCTCGCCCCCGACGGCCACCTCGTGGGGCGCGGCATCACGCGCTATTCCTCCGAGGACCTCTGGCGCGTCCACGGTCTCAGGCTCGACGTCATCGCGCGCTTCCTGCCCGATCGCGCCGACTGCCCGGTTGTTCACAGGGACGAAATGCTTGTCTTCTAGCTTTGTTGTTCGTTTCGCACCTTTTTGACGAGGAGGTCTGCATGGGAGAGGCAAGGGACAAGGCGGGCGCTGCCAAGCGCGCCTCCGTGGAGCTCGCGCAGGCGTCTGCCGCAACGCGCACGGACGCCATCCGCGCGGCGGCGGCCGCGGTCGACGCCGACAGGGCGACCATCCTGGCCGCCAACGCCCGAGACATGGAGCGCGGGCGCGAGAGCGGCATGCCTGGCCCCCTGCTCGACCGCCTCATGCTCGACGACGCCCGCATCGACGGCATCGTCTCCGGCATGCTCGAGGTCGCGGGGCAGGCAGACCCCATCGGCGAGGTCGTCGGCGGCCGCACGCTCGCGAGCGGCATTCGCCTCACGCAGGTCCGCGTGCCGCTCGGCGTCATCGCCATGGTCTACGAGGCACGCCCCAACGTCACCGCCGACGCCATCTGCCTCGCCCTGCGCTCCGGCAACGCCGTCGTGCTGCGCGGAGGGTCGGCCGCCCGAGAGTCGTGCCTGGCCATCTGCGAGGCCTGCCGCGAGGGCATCGCCTCGGTGGGCCTTCCGGCGGACTGCGCCACGCTGCTCGTGAGCGAGGGCCACGACGAGACCGTGGAGCTCATGCACGCCAGCGGCCTGGTCGACGTGCTCATCCCGCGCGGCGGCCACTCGCTCATCCGTACCTGCGTCGAGCAGGCCACGGTGCCCGTCATCCAGACGGGCGAGGGCAACTGCCACGTCTACGTGCACGCCAAGGCCAACCTCGACATGGCGCTCGCGATCATCGAAAACGCCAAGACCCAGCGTCCTGGCGTCTGCAACGCCATCGAGACGGTCCTCGTCGACGCCGTCGTGGCAGACGAGTTCCTTCCGTGCCTCGTCGCGGCCTGCCGCGACTGGCACGTCCTGCTCCATGGCGACGAGGCCACCTGTGCCTTCGCCCGCGATGCCGGCCTGACCGAGCGCGAGCAGTTCCTGGGCGCCACCGAGGCCGACTGGGCCACCGAGTACGATGCCCTCGAGCTCGCCGTTCGCGTCGTCGACGGGGTGGACGAGGCCATCGACCACATCAACCGCTTTGGCACGCAGCACTCCGAGTGCATCGTGACCGACGACGTCGCCGCCTCCGAGGCCTTCCTTGCCCGCGTCGACGCGGCAGCGGTCTACGTCAACGCCTCGACGCGCTTCACCGACGGCGGCATGTTTGGCCTTGGCGCCGAGATTGGCATCTCCACCCAGAAGCTGCACGCCCGTGGCCCCATGGGGGCGAGCGCCCTCACGACCACCAAGTGCCTTCTGCGCGGAGAGGGGCAGGTGCGCGCGTAGATGGGTAGCGTCACCGACAGCGGCGTCATCATCGACGCGGCCGCAACCTCCGACCTGCCTCTTCTCGGGCAGGACCCCTCGCGCACCTATCGCCTGGGCATCATGGGCGGCACCTTCGACCCCATCCACAACGGCCACCTCGTGGCGGCCGAGCAGGCCTGCCGCGACCTGGGGCTCGACGTGGTCGTGTTCGTGCCCGCGGGCTCTCCCGCCTTCAAGCAGGACCGTCGCGTCTCCACGCCCGAGGACCGCCACGCCATGACGCTGCTCGCCACGGCCGACAACCCGCGCTTCCTCGTGAGCCGCATGGAGGTCGACCGCCCCGGCATAACCTACACGGTCGACACGCTCGAGCTTCTGCGCGCGCACTACCCCACAAACGTCGAGCTCTACTTCATCACGGGCGCAGACGCCATCATCGACATCATCACTTGGAGAAACGCCGCCCGCATCGCCGAGCTCGCGCACCTCGTGGGCGCTACGCGCCCCGGCTACGACCTTGCGCGCGCCCGCGCGAGCATCGCCGCCTCGGGTATCGACTTCACGGTGAGCTACCTCGAGGTTCCCGCGCTTGCGATCTCGTCGAGCGACTTGCGCCGCCGCGTGGGGGAGGGCCAGTCGATCCGCTACCTTACGTCCGACTCGGTCATCGGCTACATCGAGAAGCGCGGCCTCTATGGGGCCGCCGAGCCCGCCTACACGGCGCCCGACGCCCTGGGCCTCATGGGCGGCCTCAACAGGGAGGACTAGTACGTTGCAAGACAAGACCCTCGCAAAGACCTGGCCCAATGGCGCCCCCGCGTGGTTGGGCGGCATCGAGCCCTCCTACACCAAGGACCAGCTCAAGGCTATCCGTGCCTACGAGGCGGCGGCTGCCGAGCAGCTCGCACCCAAGCCTAAGCGCCTGGCCCACTCGCTCTCGGTGGGGCTCACGGCCGAGCGCATGGCGATCGCCTATGGCGTCGACCCCTACCTCGCCCGCGTGAGCGGCATCCTGCACGACTGGTCTAAGGTTCTTCCCAAGGAGCGATCCATCGAGCGCGCCCGCGAGCTCGGCATCGATTTGGGCGTCGACCTCTCCCTCGTGGAGCCGCTGCTCCACGGCATGATCGCCGCGCGCGAGTTGCCCGCGCGCTTCGGCGAGCTGCCCGGCTGTGTGTGGCAGGCAATCGACCGACACACGCTCGGAAATGCCCAGATGAGCCCGCTCGACATGGTGGTCTTCGTGGCAGACGGCATCGAGCCGCTGAGAAAGCCCGCCGACGCCATCAGGCGCCAGCGCAAGCTCGTGGGCAAGGCGACCCTCGACGACCTTTTCTGGACGTGCTTCTCCGACGGCATCTCCTACGTCATCGACACGAGGCGCTACCTCTATCCCGGCACCCTCTCCATCTACAACGAGCTCGTGCTCGCGCGCGGCGCGCGGGCCGGAAAGTGAGCAGGCATGGTTCCCTCGATCGACATCGCACGTACCGCGGCCCTCGCTGCAGACGCCAAGAAGGCCTGTGACATCGTCGCGCTCGACGTCTCCTCCCTGAGCGACGTCACCGATGCCATCGTCGTGTGCACCGCGCCCAACGAGCGCCTCGCGAGCTCGGTCATCGACAAGGTGGAGGAGCGCGTGCGCCTCGACTGCGGCCTCACGCCGCTCTCCGTCACGGGTGTCCAAGCGGGCCCGTGGATGCTGCTCGACTACGGGTGCGTGGTCGTCCACGTGTTCTCGCCCGAGGGGCGCGACTTCTACCGCATCGAGCGGCTCTGGGGCGACGCCCCCGCGATTGACCTGCCGCTCGTTGACTAGCCCGGGTTGGACCCTACGGGCTATTCGTCCTCCTTGTGCTGGGGCTGGGTGTTGGTCGTGGACTGCCTCAGCCTGATGTCTCGGCCAAAAGCCACCGCGTCGGTGCCAAACCGCTCCTGCAGCGCGTCGGTCGTGCGGTGCAGGGCGCGCATCGACTCGCGCTTGCGCGCCTGGACTGGGTCCTCGAACAGGTCGAGCTGGCGCGGCACCCCTTCCGAGAAGTCCGACACGCCCACGCCGATGAGGCGCACGGGCGTGCCCTCGCGCCAGAGCTGGTCCAAGAGCTTGTGCGCCAGGGCGCGGATTTCCTCCTCGTCGTCGCTTGGTTGGCTCAGACGCGCCTGCGCCGTGCGCGAGGTGCAGGCGTCGGGCTTGAGCTTCACGGTGACGCACGAGCCAGCCATGTTCTTCCTGCGCAGGCGGCGTGCCACCATCGCGCACGTCGCGTCGAGCGCCGAGCGAATCGAGGGCCCGTCGTAGAGGTCCGTCGCAAAGGTGCGCTCGTTCGATACCGACTTCGCGGCCCGCGGGTTGGCGCGCTCGCCCACGGGGGAGGCGTCGGCTCCCATCGCGCGCAGCCTGAGCTCGGGGCCGGCGATGCCCAGCATGCGGCGCAGTTCCCCCTCGGGGGCCTTGGCGAGGGCCCCGAGGGTGCGTATGCCCATCTTGGCGAGCTGTGCCTCGGTGGCGGGACCGATGCCGCTCATGGCGCGTACGGGCAGGGGAGCGAGGAAACTCGCCTCGCTGCCGGGCAGCACGACCGTGAGGCCGCGCGGCTTGTCGCGCTCAGAGGCCACCTTGGCCACGCTCTTGCTCACGCCCAGGCCAATCGAGCAGCTCACGCCCAGCTCGCTCACGCGACCCTGGATGCGACGGCAGATGTCGACGGGGCTCTCGCGCGAGTAGCGACCCGGAGTCACGTCGAAGAAGGCCTCGTCAATCGACACCTGCTCCACTAGGGGCGTCTCGTCCTCGATGATTCCCATGACCCGCGAGCTCACCTCGCGGTAGCGGTCAAAGCGGCCGTGCGTCCAAATGGCGTCGGGGCACAGGCGCGCCGCCTGGGCCGCGGGCATGGCCGAGTGCACGCCAAACGTGCGGGCCTCGTACGAGGCCGTCGAGACCACGCCCCTGCGGTCGGCGTCGCCGCCCACGATGACGGGCTTGCCGCGCCACTCGGGGTGGTCGAGCTGCTCGACGCTCGCGAAGAAGGCGTCGAGGTCGAGAAGGCCGATGGCCTTGCCAGCCCACGCAACGTCGACGCGCGTCTCGCCCATGAGGCCCTCCCGCCCTTCGCTAGTCCCTCGCCTCGGGCAGGCGCACGGTGAACGTCGTGCCCGCCTCGGCGGTGCTTGTCACCTCGATCTTACCCGAGTGGCTCTCGGCGATTCCCTTGGCAATGGCAAGCCCCAGGCCGTAGCCGCCCGTCTCGCGCGTGCGGGCCTTGTCGGAGCGCCAGAAGCGGTCGAAGACGTGGGGGAGGTCCTCGGCGGATATGGGGTCTCCGCCGTTCGTTACGGCAAGCTCGGCCATGCCCGCCCTGCGGGAGAGGCTCACGGTGACGGAGGAACCCTTCGGCGCGTACTTGCAGGCGTTCTCAATCAGGGTCTTCACGAGGCGCGACAGCTGGCTCGCGTCGCCCATGACGCACAGGCCGGGGTCGATCGAGCTCTCGATGCTCGTGCCCCGCTCGAAGGCCACGGCGTCGAACTCGAGCGTCTCGCGCTCGACGGTGTCGGACAGGTCGATGCGCACATTGTCGCGCTTGGAGCCGGCTGCGTCCTCGGTGCGGGCGAGCTCGAGCATCTCTTCGACGAGCCCGCGCATGTGCTCGGCCTCGTCGTGGGCGCTCTCGACCCAGCGCAGCGCGCCCTCGTTCAGCTCGCCCTTCTTGCGCAGCAAGATCTCGGTGTCCGCGAGGATCACGGCAAGGGGCGTCTTGAGCTCGTGCGAGGCGTCGGCCACGAACTGGTGCTGCTGGTCCCAGGCAAGCTGCACGGGGCGCACCGCCCAGCGCGCGAGCGCCTCGGCCAGTCCAAAAGTCACGGCCATGCCGATCACCGCGAGAAGGGCGGACTTCATGAGCTGCGAGGTCTTTTCCTCGTCGATGCTCGTGGTGTCTGCGATGACCACCCTGAAGCCCCCGAGCGTCGAGGCGCGCCTCCACGAGAGGTGCGAGCCCTCGAGCCGCCCATCTCCCTGGTCGCTCGAGACGACCTCGCCCATCACGGTCGCGAGGTCGCCGGTGTCTATGCTGAGCTCGGCCTCGTTGGAGCCCAGCTTGACGCCGTCGTAGGATAGGTCGATCCACAGGATGGGCAGGTGGCGCATGCCCATGCCTGCGTCCTTGTCGCCCTCGCCCCCAGAGCGCTGCTCCAAGGCCATGTCGAGCGAGCGGCTCACGATGGCGTCGAGCGACGCCTGCGAGTTTGCGTAGCTGATACCCACCATGGCGATGACGAGCGTGCCCACGAGGGCCATGACGACGGCGACGAACCTTCTCCTGAGCCTTCTGAGCACCTGAACCCCGCATTCTCGCCCCACGAGCGCAGCGACTACTCCATCACCTCAAGACGATAGCCCAGCATGCGCAGGGTGGTGATCTCGACCTTGCTCTTGAGGTGGCGGATCTTCTTGCGCAGGAAGCTCACGTAGGCCTCGACCGAGTTCTCGGAGGCGTCGGCGTCGGTGCCCCACACGCGGGTGAGGAGGTCCTGCTTGGAGACGATGCGGTTCGTGCCCTTCATGAGCATCTGCAGTACGTCGAACTCGCGCTTGGAGAGGTGCACGCTCTGCTCGCCGCAGATCAGGTCGTGGCTCGACAGGTCGAGCGTGAGGTCGCCGAAGGTCAGCGTGTCGATGACCATCTCGCCCTTGCGGCGGGTGAGGGCGCGCACGCGGGCGAGCAGCTCGGGCGCCTCGAAGGGCTTGGTCATGTAGTCGTCGGCGCCGCAGTCGAGGCCCTCGACCTTGTCGGCGGTCGAGGTCTTGGCGGTGAGCATCATCACGGGGAGCTCGCTGCCGGCGCGCCTCAGCTCGCGGACTATCTCGAAGCCGTCCATGCCGGGGAGCATCACATCGAGGATCGCGGCGTCGTACATGCAGCTCTCCGCATAGGCCAGGCCCGCCTTGCCGTCGTAGGCGGCCTCGGCGTTGTAGCCCTCGTCCTCAAGGATGCGGCAGATGGCGTCGGCGAGGTTGCGCTCGTCCTCAACAACAAGAATGTTCACGGTGAGCTCCTTCGTTTGGTTTGCCACATTGTGTTACGAGTCGCTGAAGCACGTCTGAAGGTTCCTGAAAGTGTGGGGAGTTCCCACGGTTTCACCACGAGCGCCCCTCCCTATGGCAAAATCAGGTGCGAGAACGGCTCTCTTTTCCGCAAAAGACATGATTTCGCTACACACCGCGCGGGCAATGTCGTAGAATCGAGAGCTGCTTGTATGGTTTTGCGGCGCCACGCCATCTCTTGCTCGCGTCGCACGAATGGAGGAGTTTTCATTGGCAGTCAAGATTCGCCTGGCCCGTCACGGTGCCAAGAAGCGCCCGTACTATCGCGTCGTCGTCGCCGATGGCCGCTCGCCGCGCGACGGTCGTCACATTGATGAGGTCGGTCGTTACAACCCGCTGACCAACCCCAAGACCATCTCCCTCGATCTCGAGAAGATCGACGAGTGGATCGCCAACGGCGCCCAGCCCACTGACTCCGTGGCTCACCTCATCGACATCGTTCGCTCCGGCGCCCCCGCGCCCGAGAAGAAGGTCAAGAAGTCCAAGAAGCAGCTCGCCAAGGACGCCGCTGCCGCCGAGGCTGCCGAGCAGGCCGAGTAGCGCATGGACTCCGATACCCAGCTTTCCTCGGCGCCCCAGGACGCCGAGGAGCTGCCGAGCGACCGCATCGCCGACCTCGTCGAGCTCATTGTCTGTGGGCTCGTCGACGACGAGGATGCCGTCTCGCTTGACGTGACCGACCGCGAGGACGGCACGCTCATCGAGATTGAGTGCGCTGCAGACGATGCCGGCAAGGTCATCGGCAGGCACGGTCGCCAGATCAAGGCCATTCGCACGATTGCCCGCGCCCTCGGGCAGCGCGTCGGCTCCTCAGTCGACGTCGAGGTGCTTGGCTAGATCGTGGCAGCCGGATATAGGCTCATAGCCCGTGTGGTCAAAGCCCACGGGACAAGGGGGGAGGTCGTTGCGGTTCCCGCAGGCGGCCTTCCCCCTGTTTTGTCGACGGGTCTTCGCGTCGCGATCGTTCCGCCCGCGCTCAAGGGCACGCGCTGGCACACGGTCACCGACGTGAGCGACAGCCCGTCCGGTCAGCTCGTGGCCCTTTCGGGCGTGGGCGACCTGGGCGCGGCCCGAGACATCGCCGGCAAGTCGATCCTCGTCGCCGAGGAAGACCTCCCCGAGGGCCTCGAGCTCCATGACCCCCAGCGCCTGTGCGGCCTTGAGGTCACAGACGAGCGCCTGGGTCTTCTCGGCATCATCGCCGAGGTCATGGTGGGGCCCGCAAACGACGTGTGGGTCATCCAGGGCGACAAGGGCGAGACCCTCGTCCCGGTGGTCGAGGAGATGCTCCTCGGCATGGACGAGGACGAGGTAATTCACGTGTCGATCCCGGTGGGTCTCGCCCCCTGGGACGACGAAAGCGATGCCGCGGGGGAGGACTAGCATGCTCGTCGAGACGCTCTCGGTCTTCCCCGGTGTCTTCGATGCTTATCTGGGCGCCTCCATCATGGGGCGCGCCCAGGCAAAGGGCATCCTTGAGTTTCGCGCCCACGACCTGCGCGACTGGACGCACGACCGTCACCGCACGGTCGACGACGCCCCGTTTGGCGGCGGCCAGGGCATGCTCATGAAGCCCGCGCCCATCTTCGAGGCCGTGGCAGACATTAAGGCGGCAGACCCGCGCCCCGCTCGTGTGATCTTCTTCACGCCGGTGGGCACTCCCTTCACCCAGTCAGTGGCCCAGAGGCTCTCCGGCGAGGAGCGCCTCGTCTTCGTGTGCGGCCGCTACGAGGGCATGGACGAGCGCGTCTACGAGCTCGCCGACGAGTGCCTGAGCCTGGGGGACTACGTGCTCACGGGCGGCGAGCTGCCGGCCATGGTCGTCACCGACGCCGTGGTGAGGCTGCTTCCTGGCGCCCTGGGAGACGAGATGAGCCCCGTCGACGAGTCCTTTTCGGCGGGCCTCCTCGAGTACGCGCAGTACACGCGTCCCGCCAACTACGAGGGGCGCCCCGTGCCCGACGTGCTGCTCTCCGGCGACCACGCAGCGGTCGACGCCTGGCGCCGCAGGAACGCCATCGAGCGCACGGCGCGCCTGCGCCCCGACCTGCTCGACGACGCCGACCTCACGGCCGACGAGCGCGCCTTCGCCCGCCAGGTCATGGCAGACGGGTTCGATGAGGCAGCCGAAGGTGAGGCATAGGTGGCGCGCGCAGAACACGGAAAGCACAGCATGCTGATGGATGCGCTCGAGGTCATCTGCCTGGGCGCGATCGCCCTCGTGGTGGCACTGCTCGTACGTGCCTTCGTGGCCGAGCCGTTCATCATCCCCTCGGCCTCGATGAGCGACACGCTCAAGGTGGGCGACCGCCTTGTGGGCGAGAAGATCACGTACCGCACGAACGAACCGGTCGCGGGCGACATCGTGACCTTCACGGATCCCGAGCGCGCGGACGTCACCCTCATCAAGCGCGTCATCGCTGTGGGCGGCCAGACGGTCGACCTTCACGACGGCGTCGTCTACGTCGACGGCGTGGCGCTTGACGAGCCCTACACCGACGGCAAGCCCAGCTACGAGTTGCCCACCCACTCGCCTCTTCTGGCCGATGGGGTACAGTACCCATTTACGGTGCCCGAGGGCTACCTGTGGGTCATGGGCGATAACCGCACCAACTCGCAGGACTCGCGCTACTTCGGGGCCATTCCCGTCTCGAGCGTGACCTCGAAGGCTCTTTTCGTCTTCTGGCCGCTCGAGGACGTCGGCTCCATCTAGGCACCTTGGTACCAACTTGCATTGCACGCAGGGGTTTCGCCCCTTGGAAGGAAGGTAGGAGAGCATGAAGGAAAACGCCCTCACGTTCCAAGACATGATTCTTGCCCTCGAGCACTACTGGGCATCCCATGGCTGCACCGTCATGCAGCCGTATGACTCCGAGGTTGGCGCCGGCACGTTCCACACCGCCACGCTCCTTCGCTCGCTTGGCCCCAAGCCCTGGCGCACCTGCTACCCGCAGCCCTGCCGCCGCCCGGCCGACGGCCGCTATGGCGAGAACCCCAACCGCCTGCAGCACTACTACCAGTTCCAGGTCCTCATTAAGCCGAGCCCCGAGAACTCCCAGGAGCTCTACCTGGGTTCGCTTGCCGCCATCGGACTCGATCCCGCCGAGCACGACGTGCGCTTCGTCGAGGACGACTGGGAGAGCCCCACACTGGGCGCCTGGGGCCTTGGCTGGGAGGTCTGGCTCGACGGCATGGAGGTCACGCAGTTCACCTACTTCCAGCGGCATTGAGGTCGACCCGGTGCCCGTCGAGATCACCTACGGACTCGAGCGCATCGCCATGTACGCGCAGGGCGTCACGAGCGTCTATGACCTCGTGTGGAGCTACCTGCCCGACGGCACGCCCATGACCTACGGCGACGTCTTCCTCGAGAACGAGCGCGAGTTCTCCGCCTACAACTTCGAGGTCGCCAACGTTGAGATGATGCGCCAGAAGTTCGACGACTACGAGGCCGAGTGCCACTCCTGCCTCGAGCGCAACCTGCCGCTGCCCGCCTACGACTGCGTCATGAAGTGCAGCCACGCGTTCAACCTGCTCGACTCGCGCGGAGCCCTCTCCGCCACCGAGCGCGCCCACTACATCCTGCGCGTCCGCACGGTCGCCAAGGCCGCCTGCGAGAGCTACCTCGCAAACGTTGCCGGTGATGCCGACGCCAACGCCAACGACAAGAAGGGGGAGGTGGCCTAAATGGCTTCTACCAAGGACTTCCTGTTCGAGATCGGCACCGAGGAGATGCCCTCAGCGCCGCTTAACAACGCCGTCTCTCAGCTCGGCAAGCTCGTCGAGGCCGGCCTCAAGGACGCGGGCCTCGCCCACGGCCCCGTCGAGGTCATCAGCTCGCCGAGGCGCCTTGCCGCCCTCGTGAGCGACGTCGCGACCGCCACCGAGGAGATCAACGACGTCAAGCGCGGCCCTGCCGCCAACATCGCCTTCGACGCCGACGGCAACCCCACCAAGGCCGCACAGGGCTTTGCCCGCAAGTGCGGCGTCGATGCCGCCTCGCTCGTGCGCCGCGTCGACGCCGACGGTCGCGAGTACGTCTTCGCCGAGCAGCACATCCCCTCAACCGACGCCATGCCGCTGCTCTCGAGCCTGTGCGAGTCGATCATCGGCAACCTCCAGTGGCCCAACTACCGCAGCCAGCGCTGGGGCTCCGAGCACGCCACCTTCGTGCGCCCCGTGCGCTGGATCTGCTGCCTGCTCGGCTCCGACGTCGTGCCGGTGACCTACGCTGACGTCACGAGCGGCAACACCACCCGCGGCCATCGCGTGCTGGGCGTCGGCGAGCACATCGTCGACGAGCCCGCCCACTATCTGCAGGTCCTCGAGGCCGCCCACGTGCTCGACGCCAAGCGCCGCGAGCAGGTCATCCGCGAGGGCATCGCCAAGGTCGAGGCCGAGCTGGGTGTCAGCGTCGATACCCCCAAGAAGGTCTTCGACGAGGTCGTGAACCTCTGCGAGTGGCCCACGGTGCTCATCGGCCACTTCGACGAGGAGTTCCTCGCCGTGCCTCACGAGATCATCTGCGAGTCGATGCTCTCCAACCAGCGCTACTTCCCGACCTACGACAAGGATGGCAAGCTCACGCGCGCCTTCGTCGTGGTCTCCAACGCCGACCCCGACGCGAGCGCCACGGTCGTCGACGGCAACGAGCGCGTCGTGCGCGCCCGCCTCGACGACGCCAAGTTCTTCTACGAGGAGGATCTTAAGGTCTCGCTCGACACCTTCCGCGAGCGCCTCGTGAGCGTCGGCTTCCAGCAGAAGCTCGGCAACGTGCTGCAGAAGTCCGAGCGCATCGAGAGCCTGGCCCTCGCGATCACCCACGAGGCCCGCATCGGCGCCAAGCTCGCCGCCGCCTCGGCGCGTGCCGCGCACCTCTGCAAGGCCGATCTCGTCTCGAGCGCCGTCGTCGAGTTCACCAACCAGCAGGGCGTCATGGGCGGCTACTACGCCCTGGCCGCCGGCGAGGGAGAGGACGTGGCCGAGGGCATCCGCGACCACTACCGCCCGCGCTTTGCCGGAGACGACCTGCCCGAGGGCACCTGCGGCTGCGTCGTGGCCGTCGCCGACAAGCTCGACACGATCGCCGGCATGTTCGCCATCGGCGAGCCTCCCACCGGCTCCAAGGACCCCTACGCGCTGCGCCGCGCCGCCATCGGCGTCGTGACGATCCTGCGCGACCGCCTGCACGTTGGCTACGAGCCGCTCGTGGCAGAGGCCCTGGGCTCGCTTGCCGACCAGGGCATCGAGTTCGACGCCGAGAAGGTCGCCGCAGACGTCAGCGCCTTCATCCTCGGCCGCATGCAGCAGATGGCCCGCGAGGACGGCATCTCGGCCGACACCGTGGCCGCCGTGAGCGCCGGCTCCGTGACCGCCCCCGACGACTTCTTTGCCCTGGCTCACGCTCTCGAGGACGCCCGCGCCAATGACCCCGAGACGTTCGAGAACCTCGCGATCGCCTACGCCCGCGCCGCCCATCTCGCCGACGCGACGCTCGGCTGCGAGCTCGACGACGCGCTCATGGGCGACGCCGAGCGCACGCTCGCCCACGCCGTCGAGGCTGCCCGCGGCGACATCGCGAGCTCGCTCGAGGACAAGGACCTCGCGGCCGTCATCGCGGCGCTGGCCGCCCTGCGCGAGCCCATCGACGCCTTCTTCGCCGACGTCATGGTCATGGACGAAGACGAGGCCCTGCGCGCGAACCGCCTGCGCCTGCTCAACAACCTCGTGGAGGTCTTCTCGGGCGTCGCCAACATCGGCGAGCTTGCCCGCAAGAAGTAGCCGCAGGTCGGCTACGATGTCTGCAAGGGACTTGGATTCTCGCGTCTGGAGGTTCTCATGAAGGTTACGTTCGATCAGCTGGGCGACGGCGCGCGCGAGGACGCCGCGCTCGTCTACGTCATCTCCGACTCGCTGGGCGACTCCGCCCACAACGTCGTGCTCTCCGCCGCCGCCCAGTTCAGCGACGGCGCCGTGCGCGTCGTGCGCCTCTCCCAGATCGAGAGCGCCGAGGAGGTCGCGGCCTACTTCGACGAGCACGAGGAGGACTTCGTCTCCACGGCCGTGTTCCACTCGATCGTCGACCCCACGCTGCGCAAGAAGGTCCGTAGCGACCTCAACAACCGCGGCATCCTGTCGGTCGATATCCTCGGCCCGGTCGTGCAGCTGCTCGCCGGCCTCACGGGCGAGCGCCCCAAGAACCAGGCGCGCGCCCACCACATGGTCGACTCGCGCTACATGCGCCGCGTGAGCTCGATGGAGTTCTTCGCAGATCACGACGACGGCAAGAACCCGCAGGACCTGCCCGGCGCAGACGTCGTGCTCGTGGGCCTCTCCGGCTCCGCCAAGACGCCGCTTGCCATGTACCTGTCGTTCCTCGGCTATAAGGTCGCGAGCGTCTCGCTCGACCCGGGCTGCGAGGTTCCCGAGCAGCTTGCCCAGGTCGACAAGGGCCGCCTCTTCGCCCTCGAGAACAAGACGCGCGCCCTGTCGAACGTGACGATGCTCGCGGGCGACGCCGGCGCCACGTCCGTCGAGATGCTCGCCCAGGCCGAGGACGCCATCGACCACGCCTCCAAGGTCATCGACGAGCTGGGCTGCACCAGGCTCTCGACCGACGAGAAGACGGTCGAGGAGCTCTCGGCCGACGTCATCGCCCAGATCGAGCAGGCCTAGCCCATGGGCGCCTCGCTGCCCATCATGAGAAGGACAGACGCCGAGCGGCGGGAGCACGAGTTGCTCTCGCCGCTCGCGGCGTTTTCCGACGCCTCCTCGGGCCGTCTCGTTTCTGAGGGGCCCGACGAGCTGCGCACCTGCTACCAGCGCGACCGCGACCGCATCGTGCACTGCAAGGCCTTCAGGCGCCTCTCGCACAAGACGCAGGTGTTTCTCGCCCCCGAGGGGGACCACTACCGCACCCGCCTCACGCACACGCTCGAGGTGTCGCAGATCGCCCGCAGCGTCGCGCGGCCGCTGCGCCTGAACGAGGACCTCACCGAGGCCATCGCCCTCGGGCACGACCTGGGCCACACGCCCTTTGGCCACACGGGCGAGGGCGCCCTCTCCCGGGCCATCGCCCGCTGGCGCGGCATCGACCCGGCCTCGGAAGAGGGCAGACGGCTCTTTCGACACAACGAGCAGAGCGCCCGCGTCGTCGACCTGCTCGAGAAGGGCGGCCGCGGCCTCAACCTGTCGCGCGAGGTGGTCGACGGAATCGTCTGCCACACGGGCACCCAGCGAGCCGCCACGCTCGAGGGCCGCATCGTGGCCGTCGCCGACCGCGTGGCCTACGTGACCCACGACATCCAGGACGCCGAGCGCGCAGGCATCATCTGCGAGGACGACCTGCCGCGCGTCGTGGTCGAGCGCCTGGGTGCGTCGTCTGCTGACCGCATCGCCACGATGGTGTCCGACCTCGTCTCGACCAGCTCCGAGCGCGGCGACATCGCGATGAGTGAGCCCATCTGGGAGGCCATGATGGACTTGCGCTCCTGGCTCTTCCACAACGTCTACACCCAAAGCGACGCCAAGGTCGAGGAGCCCAAGGCAAACCAGCTGGTCGAGAGCCTGTTCATGCACTACATGGGACATCTCGACGAGGTGCCGGGGGAGTATCGCGTCCACGACTGCGACGCCCCCGAGGTCCAGGTGGCAGACTACATATCGGGCATGACCGACCGCTACGCCATCCGCGACTACGAGCACCTGTATTTGCCGCGCGCGTGGAGACGCTGAGGTGGAGGAGGGCATTTTGCCTTCTCGTTGCGCCGACCGGGTTGCTTAGGTATACTTCTCGCTTGTGTGTAAACCCCACGTACCGCTGATGCGTCAGACGGTACCTCTGGGCAAGAGAGACAAGGAAAGAACATGGACTACATTCGCGCCATCGAGCGTCAGCAGATTCGTGAGGACATCCCCACGGTCATCCCTGGCGATCACGTCAAGGTTCACTACCGCATCAAGGAGGGTGACCGCGAGCGCATCCAGGTGTTCGAGGGCGACGTCATCCGCATGAGCGGTGGCTCCTCCCGTGAGACCTTCACCGTCCGCAAGATCTCCTTCGGTGTTGGCGTCGAGCGCACCTTCCCGCTTCACTCGCCCAAGATTGGCAAGCTCGAGGTTGTCCGTCACGGTGACGTGCACCGCGCCAAGCTGTTCTACATCCGCGAGCGCGTGGGCAAGGCTGCTCGCATCCGCGAGAAGCGCTAGTCGCAGATCTTTGCATTGTCTGGGAGCCGTCCTGCTCGCGCGGGGCGGCTTCCTTTTGTATCGAGGAGATCGCATGCCCAACCGACCCCATCCCGCAACCGCCGCAGAGATTGCGGCAACGCTTGCTGAGGCCCTGCCCGAGGAGCTTGACGCCCTGCTCGCGCGCTACGCGGATGACCCGCGAGCGCAGGTGCGCCGCGCCTGCGCGAGTGCCGTGAGGCGTGCCCAGAAGCAGCAGGCCGAGCGCGAGCGCGTCGAGGGCATGTACTCGCTCATGCGCGAGCTGAGCGGCGAGGGCATCGTCCTGGGCCTCGATGAGGTGGGGCGCGGCTCGGTCGCGGGCCCCGTCACGGTGTGTGCCGTGGCCCTGCCCGACGACCCCAAGGTATGGGGCGTCAACGACTCCAAGCAGCTCACCCCGCGCCGCCGCGAGGAGCTGGCGGCAAAGATCCGCGAGGTGGCTACGGCGACTGGCATCTGCCACATTCCGCCCGCGCGCATCGACGAGGTGGGCATGGCACGCGCGCTGCGCGAGGCCATGCTCGGCGCCATTGCGGACGCCGCGGTCGAGCCCGACTGCGTGCTCATCGACGGCAACCCGCTGCACATACACCCCAAGGAGAAGACGCTCGTCAAGGGCGACGCCCGCGTCGCCTGCATCGCCGCTGCGAGCATCGTCGCGAAGGTGACTCGTGATGAACTTATGGTGGAACTCGGCGATCAGTACCCGGGCTACCACCTCGCCGAGTCCAAGGGCTACGCATCGCCCGAGCATATCGCCGCAATTCGCGAGAGGGGCCTCACGCCCATCCATCGCGCGAGCTTCTGCCAAAACTTTCTTTCGACGGCGCGCCTCTTCTAGCTGCGGTGTCAGTTTTGTGTTAGACCGCTCACGGGTTTGTGTTAGACCCGTCTGCCACCCTCTTCGGCAAGGTCACCTGGTCGAGAGGAGCTGGCATGAACGCATGCGAGATGGGCGACAGGCCCATAGGGGAGCTGACTCCCCATGAGGTCGGGGCGATTGGCGAGCAGATCGCCGCCACGTTCGTCGAGAAGACCCTCGGCTTTAAAGTCATCGAGAGAAACTGGCATAGCGCCTACGGGGAGGCTGACGTCATCGCCACCGATGACTCGACGCTCTACTTCGTGGAGGTCAAGACGCGGGTCTGGTCGGGCGAGCGCGAGCTCATCTACCCCGAGATAGCGGTGGACGAGGCAAAGCTCAAGCGCTACGAGAACATCATTGCCGCCTACCTGCAGCGCTACGTCAACCCCCCGCGCGCGCAGTTCGACGTTGCGGCCGTCGTCATCGACCGGCCGCACCATGCTGCGCTCCACTACAAGCCAAACGTCTCGCTGCGAGATGAGTTGTAATGGGCTGCCAGGCAATACATGCGGCGACCCTGCGCGGGGTCGAGGCGACCCACGTGACGGTAGAGGTAGCGCTCTCCTCGGGCCTTCCCAGCATCACGATCGTGGGCATGCCGTCCACGGCGGTCCTCGAGTCGCGCAACCGCATTCGCTGCGCCATCGCGCAGTGCGGCTTCGAGGTCCCTCGCATGGGCGTCACGGTCAACCTCGCGCCCAGCGACGTCAAGAAGGCGGGCACGGGCCTCGACCTTCCCATGGCCATCGCCATCCTCGCGGCCAGCGGCCAGATTCCCACGGCGGGCCTCGACGGCTGCCTCTTCGTGGGCGAGCTTGGGCTAGGAGGCGCGGTGAGCGAGGTGCGCGGGGCCATCGCCTACGCCCTGCTCGCACGCGACCTTGGGCTCTCGCTCGCGGGCGCCACACGGCTCGTGCGCGGCGCCGGCGGCGCCGGCGCCCTTCGCGAGCCCCTCGCCATCGACAACATCTCGTGGCTCAAGCGCGGAGTGGCATCTCTCTCTGGTGTCGGGGCCATAGGCCCCGAGCCTTCCGGCGCTGCCTCGGCTGACCTCGACTTTGCCGACGTTGTCGACCAGGAGACGGCCAAGCGCGCCCTTGTGATCGCCGCCTGCGGCGGACACGGCGCCCTCATGTGCGGTCCTCCCGGCTCGGGCAAGACGATGCTCGCGAAGCGCATGCCTACGATTCTGCCGCCCCTGAACG
>UQSV01000031.1 GCA_900543875.1 uncultured Coriobacteriaceae bacterium
ACGGGGCGCTCGCCCTCGAGGGCGCGCAGCGCGTGAAGCTCGAGCGCGGCGGCGCCCGCGCAGGTGGCGCGGCTCACGGCGGCCTTCTGGTAGCAGGCGTCTGCCACCTCGATGTTTCCCAGCTGCCACTCGAGGTAGGCGAGGCGGTAGTAGCCCACGCCCACGCCCTGCGGATCAAAGGCCACCTCGAGCCAGCCCCGCAGCTCCTCGGCCGCGGCCTCGTTGTCGTCCAGCAGCTCGTGGCAGCGCACGATGCGCAGCATCGCGGCCATGTCGAGCGGGTCGAGCTCCTGGGCGCGGCGGGCAAAGGCGAGCGCCTCCTCGACGCGTCCGCGTTCGAGCAGCGCGCTGCTCATGAGGAGCTGCGCGCCGTAGTAGGCGTCGGGCACGAGCTGGGTCTTCTCGCCCTCGGTCGCCATCAGGCGGTTGTAGAGGGTGCGCGAGACGTAGCTCATGAACTGGCGCCAGGTCCTGCCGTCCCCGTCGCGGTAGGTGTCGAGCGCGTCGATGGGGGCGAGAAGGTCACAGAGCACCTCGATGGCCTCGCTGGCCTTGCCCTGCTGCAGCAGGTCGGTCGCGCGGTCGCAGCCACGCGACAGCTCGTCTCCCTCGATGAAGTCCTCGACGAAGGCGAGCTGGTCTGAGGTCGAGAGCGAGCCCTCGATGATGTGGCGCGCGCACCTTTTGCCCGCCTCCACCACCGTGGGGTCGGCGTCGTTCTCGGTGAGGCGCAGGATGCGGCGCACCGAGCGCTCGGTGGAGCCACCCAGCTCGCGCACGACGC
The DNA here is from genome assembly GCA_900543875.1 of uncultured Coriobacteriaceae bacterium. Taxonomy (GTDB): domain Bacteria; phylum Actinomycetota; class Coriobacteriia; order Coriobacteriales; family Atopobiaceae; genus Parolsenella. The sequence continues at coordinate 785 of UQSV01000031.1, forward strand.
GCTGGGCCATGAGCTCGCGGCGAGCGCTCTCGTTGATCGACATCTCGCTCACGTGGTCGACGCCCAGAAGGCGTGCCTCGAAGCTTGGCAGCACGCGGCTCGACAGGTCGACCGACTCGTAGCGGCCGCGCGGGCAGAAGCGCTCGGAGTCGAGCTCGAAGCCCTGCTCGGTGCCCGAGAGCCTGCCGTTGATGGTGGGGCAGCGAACGCCCAGGCGCGCGCAGACCTCGGCGGCGTCGAAGTCCTCCGAGAGGTCGAGCTCACGCAGCTGCTCGCGCGAGACGTCTCCCGAGAGCAGGCATGTGTGGTGGCTGGGCGTCTCGAGCGTCACGGCCACGAAGGCGTGGCAGATCCTGCGCGAGCTGCGGAAGGCGTGCGCGGCGAGTAGCAGCGCGCAGCGTTGGGCGTAGTCGGCCGCCAGCCGGTCGCGCATCTGGGCCGAGCAGCGCACGATGCGCCCCAGCTCGGGGGAGTAGACGCTTGCGGGCTGGGCCGCGGCCGGCACGAAGGAGCACACGATCGCGGCGTCGCCTCCCATGAGATTCACGCGGAACTGCGCGGTGAGGCGAAGCGGCAGGCGGAAGGTTTCGATGCCCGCCGAGATGGTCTGGCGTACGCCCCACTCGCCCATGACGTCGCTCATGCTCGCGCGCGGGATGGGTGTGGAGCCCAGCTGCGCGCAGATCGACGAAGCGAGCGCCTGGTTGAAGCGGTAGCAGTCCTCGATGGTGACCTCTTCGGGCTCCATGGTCCCCTGCGCGTGCTTGCGGAAGTGCTCCCAAGCAAAGAGCGCCCGGTTGAGGGCACCCTCGGTGGCAAGGACGCGCAGCATGTCGGCCCAGGCCACCGTGTCGTCGACGACGCGCAGGTAGAAGGTCTTGCTGCGGCCCGTGTAGACCACCACGACGCGAGGGAGATGGGCGTCGGGGTCGAGGATGCCGGCCTCCCTCAGGCCGCGGGCGAGGTAGGCGCGGATGGCGTCGGCGTCAAAGTTGTCCTCGCTGCCAAGGTCGGGGCGGTAAAGACGGGCGATGCGCTTGAGCACCGCCCAGGGCCGCGGGTTGCGCGAGAGCCTGCGGGCAAGCCGCTCCATGTCGAGCAGATCGACCTTTTCGCCCTCGTCAGCCTTGCCGTTCTGGCCGGCGTCCTCGGGGACGTCGCCGCCATCGGAGTCGCCCTCGTCCTCGTGCTCGAGGTAGTCGGCGATGGCATCGAGGTCATCGTCATCGAAGGGCTGGTCGGGGCTGGCGCTCGAGCGCGGGAAGGGTCGTGGTTCGTTGGCGGAGGGGACTGCGCCGCCGTTCTCAACGGTGGCTGCAGCGTTCGGGGCGGGGGAGGCTGGCGTGGCGCCGGGGGCTGCCGCCTTGGCGGCCTTCTCGGTCTGCTCGAGGCCCTGGGGTGCCGGCGGGCGCACGTCCGCGGGGGTCTCCATGCCGCCGTTGCGCCTGCGATTGCGAGCGCGTCTCACCAGGGCGAGGGCGAGCACGGAGGCGCCTGCGGCGATGGCCGCCGCCACGATGTCGAATCCATGGGTGCCCAAGCGTCTCTCCTCTCGGCTCGCGTGCCGGCAGACCGTACCTGTATCCTTACTACTATACCCATGCGCGCCGGCGCCCCTCGCGCCGCGCCTCGCCACACCCAGGGAGGACCCATGACCCAGGACATCCAGGCACTCGCCGCTCAGGTGGTCGAGGCCATTCGCGCAACGCCCGAGCTCGCCCAGCGCCTCGTCGAGGCGCCTGCTGCAACCGTCGAGAAGATCTGCGGCGGCAACTCCGGGGTAGACCTCACGTCGCTCTTCATGTCCGTCCTCGACAAGCTCGAGGGACTCGACGTCGACCTCTCGGGTCTCGATCTGTCGCGCCTCGACCTCGACGCGCTCGACCTCTCGAGGCTCGACCCCGCGCGCCTGCTCAGCATCGCCACCAAGCTTGGCATCGACGTCTCGAAGGTCGACATGGGCGCCATTGCGAGCAAGATGCTCGCGGGAGGCGGCCTCGGCGGCCTTTTGGGCGGCCTCTTCGGCGGCAGATAGAATGCCGCCTGGGACAAATTAGCCCGGAGCTTTATCGTCCCAAACCGCAGGAAACGTGGGACAGAAAAGCTCCGGGCTTTATCGTCCCAGGCCTAGGCGAAGCGATGCATGAGAAGTCCCGGCAGCGGCAGGACGCTGCCGTCGGACGCCTCGAGCTCCTCTTGCGTCACCAGCAGGGCAAGCGGGTGCAGCACCGGCGCGCGCTCGTCCAGGCTCCCCTGCCTCTCGCGCATGGCGTCTGCCACGAGCGCCGCTGCCGCAGCCTGCTCCTCTCCCGCCACGACATGCCCCTCGAGCTGCCCAAACGTGGCGCAGATGGCCTCGACGGCCTCGGGGCGGCTCATGCGCCACAGCACGAGCTGCTCACCTGCGCGCTGCAGGTTGTAGAGCGGGGTCGAGGCGCGCGCGGCCCCCAGGATGTAGGAGAGCGCCACGTTCGCGGGGTAGGCGATCGTGACGGGCGCGTCGTGTGCCCCCAGCGCCTCGAGGTGGGCCGCCACCCGCTGGGCCTCGTCCTCGTACGCCTGCCCGCAGGCAACGCTCCCGCCCAGCTCGGACAGGTCGCAGCAGCACGCCACGGCCGTCGTCACCGCGCCGTTGGCGGCGTGGGCCACGAGGTAGAGCGCGCGCGACACGTCGCAGGTGTAGTCGCCCGCCGCGATGGCGGCGTCGAGCTCGGCGGCCGTGGCAAACGCGCGCGCCGCGGCAACGTGATCTGGCTCGGGACGCGTGCAGGAGAAGGGCGAGACGAGCATGGCGCTCCTTTCATGGGAAGGCGACCGGCGCACCCGCTTGGGCTTGCCGGCCGCCTTGGCTGGGACAGTTGCTCAGGCACCTATTGTCCCGGGGACGTTACTTGATGACGCGGACGCGGTAGACGGCCGGAATCTCCTTGAGGGCGGCAATCGTCGTGTCCTCGAGGTGCTCGTCGGTGTCGAACATCGTGTAGGCATTCTCGCCGGCGCTCTCGTTGACCATGCGCTGGACGTTGGCGTTGTCCTTGGCGAGGATGGCCGTGATCTGGCCGATCATGTTGGGGACGTTGGCGTGCAGGCACGCGATGCGGCTCGCGGCGCGCGCCTTGCCCATCGAGCAGGCCGGGTAGTTCACCGAGTTGGCGATGTTACCGTTCTCGAGGTAGTCCTTGAGCTCCGAGATCGCCATGTCGGCGCAGTTGGCCTCGGCCTCGCCGGTGCCCGCGCCGGAGTGCGTGGTGATGAAGGTGCTGGGCATCGCGACCGTCTTGGGCGTGGCGAAGTCCGTGGCAAACCACGAGAGGCGCCCGCCCTGCAGCGCCGCGTCGACTGCGTCCTCGTCGACGATCGTCTCGCGCGCGTAGTTGATGAGGACGGCGCCGGGGTTGAGCAGGCCCAGGACCTCGGCGTCGATCATGCCGATGGTGTCGGCCTTGCTCGGCACGTGCACGGTGAGGTAGTCGCAGCCGCGGCACAGGTCCTCGACCGTGCCCACGCGCTGCACCTCGCGCGACAGCACCCAGGCGTGCTCGACCGAGATGAACGGGTCGTAGCCAAAGACCTGCATGCCAAGGTCGACGCAGGCGTTTGCCACTTTGGAGCCCACGTTGCCCAGACCCACGACGCCGATGCGCTTGCCCTTGAGCTCGCGGCCCACGAAGGCCTTCTTGGCCTTCTCGGCGTCGACGAGGATGTTGGGGTCGTCGGCGTGGGCGCGCACCCACTTCATCGACTGCACGACGCCGCGGCTCGACAGGATGAGCATCGCGATGACGAGCTCCTTGACGGCGTTGGAGTTGGCACCCGGCGAGTTGAAGACCACGACGCCCTTCTTGGCGTACTCGTCGATGGGGATGTTGTTGACGCCGGCGCCGCAGCGGGCGATGGCGCGGATGGAGTCGGGCAGATCGTAGCCGTGGAGGTCGGTGGAGCGCATGAGGATGGCGTCGGCACTGGCCGTCTCGTCGACGAAGTCGTAGCCCTCGCCAAACTCGACCTTGCCGTCCTTGGTGATGTCGTCGATCGTCTTGATGTGACGCATGGGGTCTCCTTCTCTGCGCGAGCGCGTCGCGCGAAGTGACTGCTAGTTGGTGTGGGCGGCCTCGAACTCGTCCATGTAGTCGACAAGGGCACTCACACCCTCGACGGGAACGGCGTTGTAGACGCTCGCGCGCATGCCGCCCACGAGGCGGTGGCCCTTGACGCCCACGAGGCCGCGCTCGGTGGCGCCCGCGACGAAGGCGGCGTCGAGCTGCTCGTTGCCGGTGCGGAACGTCACGTTGGCGATGGAGCGGCTGGCGGGCTGGGCGTGGCCGTGGAACAGGCGGCTGTGGTCGAGGTAGTCGTAGAGCATGCCGCTCTTCTCGCGGTTCATGCGCTCCATGGCCTCAAGGCCGCCCTGCTCCTCGATCCAGTGGTAGACCTTGCCGCACAGGTAGATGCCAAAGGTGTTGGGGGTGTTGAGCATCGAGCCCTTCTTGGCCTGCAGGCGATAGTCGAGGTAGGAGGGGCAGCAGGGGAGCGCCGGCCCGTCTTTGATGAGGTCGTCGCGCACGATGACCACGGTGACGCCCGCGCATCCGGCGTTCTTCTGGGCGCCCGCGTAGACGAGCCCGTAGCGGCTCACGTCGATGGGCTCGGCGAGGAAGCAGCTCGAGACGTCCGCGACCAGCGGGATCTCGCCGGTCTGGGGCAGCTCGTGGTACTGCGTGCCAAAGATGGTGTTGTTCTGGCAGATGTAGACGTAGTCGTAGCCCGTGGCCTCGGCAAGCTCGCCCACGCCCGCAACCTCGGGGATGCGGTCGAAGCCGGTGTACTCGCTCGTGGCTAGGATGTCGACCTCGCCGTACTTCCTGGCCTCCTCGCACGCCTTGTTGGCGAAGTTGCCGGTGACGAGGTAGCCCGCGCGCCCGGCGCCCATGAGGTTCATCGGGATGCCGGCGAACTGCAGCGTGGCGCCGCCCTGCAGGAACAGCACCTTGTAGTTGCTCGGGATGTCGACGATGCGGCGCAGGGTGGACTCGGTGTTGTCGAAGATCTTCTGGTACGCACTAGATCGATGGCTCATCTCCAGCACGCTCATGCCGCTGCCCTGGTAGTCGAGCATCTCGCTGGCGATTTGGGCCAGCACGCTCTCGGGCAGGGCCGCGGGTCCTGCTGCGAAGTTGAAGACTCGAGCCATGGTTCCTCCTTGCCGCCCCGTGGGCGCTTGGTTTGCCTCCGCTTTCAGGAAGGCACGTGTGCAAGTGTCATTAGGATACCCGCGTTGCGTGGAGGCGGCGCGTTACGCCTTGGTAACGAATGGCGCCCGCGAGCCTAGCGTGCAGCTCGCGGGCGCCGTTCTGGGACAGTTGCTCAGGCATCTATTGTCCCGGGGCTAGTCCTGGGCCTTGGCCTCGTCGAGGTAGGAGTAGAGGGTGTACTTGGAGATGCCAAAGTACTTGCAGACCTTGGGGCCCGACTTCGTGATGAGGAAGGCGCCCGCGTCGTTGAGGTAGCGGACGGCGCGCACGCGCTCGTCCTTGCTCATGAGGGCGGCGGGCTTGCCCACGAGCTGCACGCTCTGCTCGATGAGGTCATCGAGCAGGTCTGCCACCGAGCGCACGATGGGCTCGGGGTCGCCGGTGGGGTCGTCGCCGGGACCGGTGCCGGTGATCGAGTTGAGGGCGTCTGCCGCGGCGGAGAGCACCGTGATGTCATAGTTGATGCCCAGGATGCCCACGGGAATGTCGTCCGCGTTGCGGATGAAGACGGTCGAGGAGCGCAGGATGCGGCCGTCGGGCGTCTTGGTGAGGTAGGCCAGGCGGTCGGAGAGCTTGTGGACCTTGCCGGCCTTCACGGCGTCGAGCACGATGTGGCTGGGGCCGTCGCCCACGCTGCGCCCCGTGACGTGGCCGTTCTCGATGGCGACGATGGACTTCTCGGGGTCCTTGGTCTCGAGGTCATGGACGACGACCTCGCAGTTGGAGCCAAACTGAACGGCGATGGCGTGTGCGAGACGAGCATAAAAGTCAGTCTGTGCGGCGTCCATGTTTTACCTTTCGCCAAAATAGCGAGGACAAGTTGGCGGGTTGTGTGCGGGCGCTGTGCCGTTCGCCCGTTCCGATGTTTCGTTCTACCTGCAAAAACTAACACAAAGTTAGTATCGGTCACAAGATATAATAAGTTACGTCGAATCGATTCTGCGGGAGGCTCCGTGAACGAGAAGGTTGCACAGCTCATGCCGTTCATCGACTTTCTGGGCGCTGCCCTGGGAAGTGCGACAGAGGTTGTGCTGCACGACCTCACTGACCCCGACCACTCGGTCGTCAAGATCGTGAACGGCCACGTCTCGGGCCGCACGGTGGGCGCGCCCGCCACGGCCTTCTCCCTCAAGATGGTCGAGCAGCTCCAGCGCTCGGACGACTGCTTCGTGAGCGACTACGTGAGCACCACCGCAGACGGACGCCCCCTGCAGAGCTCGTCGTACTTCATCCGCGACGACGGGGGCCAGATCGTGGGCATCATCTGCGTCAACATCGACCCGCAGCCCTTCCGCACGCTCGAGGACGGCATCAAGGCCTTCATGGAGGCCTACCGCCACGGCGGCTCCGAGGAGTTCCGCGACACCAACCTCGACGCCGTGCGCAGCGCCTACAAGGCGTCGAGCGTCGAGACCCTCTCCATCGGCGGTGCCGAGACGGGCGTGGCCGAGCAGGTCCGCTCGCTGCTGGGGGCGCTCGGCAAGACGTCGAGCGAGCTCGACCAGGCGGGGCGCATCGACATCATCCGCAGGCTCGAGGCTGCGGGCACCTTCCTCATCAAGGGCGCGGCCGCAGACGTTGCCGTCGAGCTGCACGTCTCAGTGCCGAGCATCTACCGCTACCTGCAGCAGGTCCGCCGCCAGGGGTAGGGGACCCGCGCTTTCCCCTCTTGGCCTGCATCTCCATGCGGAGCCAACATTCTCGTCAATCTTCCAAGTGCGTGCCCAACGCGGGTAATTATCGGGTTCTAAGGCCCATAACTACCCGCGTCGGGCACGCGCTTTCGATAACTGGCTGCGTTTGGCACGCATCTTGTGTGGCTCTCGCGCCCGGCGCGCTGGACCTCAGGCCGCCCGCCCCAAATAGGGGTCCATCCGGCGTTGTTGCTCTGGATGTCCATCCATCCGCGGTCATTTTGCTACCGTTCGCAACAACTTTTTATTATCAAGCATGATGAGAAATTATATTCAAGACACCCGATGCGGAGAAGGTCGCACCTTTCGCGAAGGACCACGCCCCTCTCCGTGACCAACGGCACGAAACTCGCAGGTGGGCGTACGCGTACGGTACGAGCCACCTGCGGTGCCGGGGCTTCAACGACACGCGGGCAAAAGCCGCCCGCCTTGGTCTAAGGGAGAAACCCACCATGGAAGAAAAGCTCGACAAGTTGTTCCACCTCAAGGAGCGTGGGACCAACGTCCGCACCGAGGTCCTCGCTGGCCTCACCGCCTTCGTCACTGCCGCCTACGTGCTCGCGGTGAACCCCTCCGTCATGAGTGCGACGGGCATGGACTCCGGCGCCGTCTTCACGGCAACGGCGCTCGTGTGCTTCCTCGGCACGCTCGTGATGGCGTTGCTCACCAACTACCCGTTCGTGCTGGTGCCGAGCATGGGCCTCAACGCCTACTTTGCCTACACCGTGGTGCTGGGCATGGGCTATAGCTGGGAGACCGCGCTTGCCGCCATCTTCCTCGAGGGCGTCGTCTTTGCCCTCATCTCACTCACGAGCCTTCGCGACAAGATCTTCAACGCGATTCCGCTGAACCTTAAGTACGCAATCTCGGCGGGCATCGGCCTGTTCATCACGATCATCGGCCTTAAGAACTCCGGCCTCGTCATCAGCAGCTCCGCCACGCTCGTCTCGATCTTCTCGTTCACCGGCAGCATGGCCGACGGCACCTTCAACACGGCTGGCATCTCGGTTGTCCTGTTCCTCGTTGGGCTTGTCATCACCGGCATCCTCATGGCCAAGAACGTCAAGGGCAACATCCTGCTTGGCATCCTCATCACCTGGATTCTTGGCATCGTCTGCCAGCTCTGCGGCCTCTACGTTCCCAACCCTGACGCCGGCTTCGCGAGCCTGCTGCCCGACTTCTCCAACGGCCTCGCCGTTCCCTCGATCGCCCCGACGTTCATGAAGATGGACTTCTCGCACATCGCCGGCCTGGGCTTCCTCGTGGTTGCCTTTGCCTTCCTGCTCACGAGCCTGTTCGACACCGTCGGCACCCTCATTGGCCTGGGCGCCAAGGCCAACCTCCTCGACGAGGACGGCAACATGCCCGGTGTGCGCGGCGCCATGATGGGCGAGTCCGTCGCCACGATGATTGCCGGCGTCCTGGGCAACTCCGCCACCTGCTGCTCGGTCGAGGTTGCTGCTGGCATTGCCGAGGGCGGCCGCACCGGCCTCATGGCCCTCACCACCAGCGTGCTCTTCCTGCTCTCGATGTTCCTCTCGCCGATCTTCCTGGCCATCCCGTCCTTCGCGACGGCCCCGGCCCTCGTCCTCGTTGGCTCGATGATGGCAAGCTCGGTGCTCTCAATCGACTTCTCCGACCCCTCCGAGTCCATCCCCGCCTTCCTGTGCTTCGTGGGCATGCCCTTCTGCTACAGCATCGTCGAGGGCATCTCGCTGGGCATCATCTCCTACGTGGGCATCAACCTGTTCTGTGGCAAGGAGAATCGCAAGAAGATCAGCCCGATGATGTACGTCCTTGCGGCCATCTTCATCCTCAAGTACGTGCTTATCTAGCATCTAGCCAAGCCAAGTAACCGGCGGGCGCCGCGCGCTCGCCTTCGATGGGAGAAGCCATGGATAACTCGTTCGTTCTCAAGGGCAACGTCTGCTACAACACCACCCCGCAGGAGGTCTCCTGCACCGCCAATGGCTACGTCGCCTGCGTCGACGGCAAGAGCGCCGGCGTATTCGTCGAGCTACCCGAGAAGTACGCGAGCCTGCCGCTCGTCGACTGCGGCGACCAGCTCATCATCCCGGGCATGAGCGACATCCACATCCACGCCCCGCAGTACGCCTTCCGCGGCCTGGGCATGGACCTGGAGCTGCTCGACTGGCTCAACACCCACACCTTCCCCGAGGAGGCCCACTACGCCGACCTCGAGTACGCCGGCCGCGCCTATGACATCTTCGCCAACGACGTGCGCCGCAGCGCCACCACCCGCGCCGTCGTCTTTGGCACCATGCACGTCGAGGGCACCGAGCTGCTCATGGACAAGCTCGAGCAGACGGGCGTCGTGAGCTACGTGGGCAAGGTCAACATGGACCGCAACGGTGGCGAGAACCTCGAGGAGACCACCGAGGCCTCCGCGGCCGACACCCGACGCTGGCTCGCCGATGTCGAGGGCAAGTACGAGCGCACGATGCCGATCATCACCCCGCGCTTCACCCCGAGCGTCACCGACGAGCTCATGGCCCAGCTTGCCGATATGGCCCGCGAGCACAACCTGCCCGTCCAGAGCCACCTGTCCGAGAACCCCTCCGAGTGCGGCTGGGTCAAGGAGCTCTGCCCCTGGAGCGAGTGCTACGGCGACGCCTACGACCACTTTGGCCTGCTCGGCAACCGCACCGTCATGGCGCACTGCATCTACTCCGATGACCGCGAGGTCGAGCTGCTGCGCGCGAGCGGCACCTACGTCGCCCACTGCCCGCAGAGCAACGCCCAGCTCTCGAGCGGCATCGCCCCGATTCGCCGCTACATGGACCTGGGCATGAACGTGGGCCTGGGCACCGACGTCGCCGGCGGCGCCAACCTCTCGATGTTCCGCTGCATGTCCGACGCCGTGGCCGTCTCCAAGCTGCGCTGGCGCCTTGTCGACGACAGCCTGGCCGCGCTCACCACGCAGGAGGCCCTGTGGCTCGCCACCGTGGGCGGCGGCTCCTTCTTTGGCAAGGTCGGCTCCTTCGAGGAGGGCTACGAGTTCGACGCCCTCGTCCTCGACGACTCCGCCATCGCCACCCCGCGCGACCTTGACGTGTGGGAGCGCGTCGAGCGCTACGTCTACCTCGCCGAGGAGGGCGGCAAGATTGCCCGCAAGTACGTCCGCGGCCGCGAGATCAACCTCGACTAGCCCTGAGCCATATCGCTCCTTCAACCTGCCCCTGACGGCCCTTCCCCTTCGCCGTCGGGGGCATTTCTGTGCGCGCCATGTGGCCTGTTGTCGCGCGTGCCAAAGGGGCCGGGCCTGTTGGCTCACCTCGCACATGACTGAGGGATGCACACATGACAGGGGGACGTGCCTTCTGTCATATGACAAAAGGCACGTCCCCTCCGTCATATGACTGGCTTTCCGCTCGTGTCGGTCGCATGTCATGGGGAGGACCTGCAGGCGCATCTGGCACGTAGGGAGGCGCCAGGCCCGGCGGCGTGGCCCCGAACATGCGTTGTTCTCAAAACCAACTAACGAAACCGCAGCTAACAATATGTGTTCAAGGTTTGTGGGCAACTACCGTTCACCGATTTGCCCTCGAGCGGTCACTAATTCGCAACCTCCCATAAACCTGCAGTTATTACAAATAGTTAGGTTTGATAACATTCTGTTTGCCCACTGCCGTTAAGCTGAGTTCTCGAGCCCAACGGCATTGCTTTGGGGACAATTGCACTATGCGATTTGCATGGTCGCATGCGCGAGTGCGGGGGAGGGCCCGCTTCCGAAATGGTTCGGCGCGCGAGGCACGGTACCACTGGTCAAAGGTGACAAACCCCGCCTGAGACAACGAAGGGAGCACCATGCTTATTGTCGGCAACGGTCGCGTCATCACCCGAGATGCGGATAAGCCCTATCTGGAGCACGGCGCTGTCGCCATCGAGGGCGACACCATCAAGGCTGTTGGCGACGAGGCTGAGCTCAAGGCCGCCAACCCCGGCTACGAGTACGTCGACGCCCACGGCGGCGTTATCATGCCGGGTCTCGTGAACTGCCACACGCACATCTACTCCGGCCTCGCCCGTGGCCTTGCCATCGACGGCTGCAACCCCACCAACTTCCTCGAGAACCTCGAGCAGCAGTGGTGGAAGATCGACGACAACCTCACGCTCGACGGCACGCGCGCCAGCGCCTACGCCACGATCCTCGACTCCCTGCGTGATGGCGTCACCACGATTTTCGACCACCACGCGAGCTTCTGCGAGATTCCCGGCTCCCTGTTCGCCATCAAGGACGTCGCCGAGGAACTCGGCATGCGCTCCTGCCTGTGCTACGAGGTCTCCGACCGCCGTGGTGACCAGAAGCGCGACGAGTCGATCGCCGAGAACGCCGAGTTCGCCAAGTGGGCGCACGAGCAGCGCGTCAACGACGACAACAAGATGATCGCCGCCATGTTCGGCGGCCACGCCACCTTCACCCTCTCCGACGAGACGATGGACAAGATGGCCGAGGCCAACAACGGCCTCACCGGCTTCCACATCCACGTCTGCGAGGGTATGAACGACGTCTGGGACTCCCGCCTCAACCGCGGCGGCATCAGCCCCATCGAGCGACTGCTGCAGCACAACCTGCTTGGCCCCGACACGATGCTGGGCCACTGCATCCACGTGACGCCCGCCGAGATGGACATCATCAAGGAGTCCGGCACCTGGCTGGTCAACAACCCCGAGTCCAACATGGGCAACGCCGTGGGCTGCGCCCCCGTGCTCGAGTTCTTCCGCCGCGGCATCCCCGTGTGCATGGGTACCGACGCCTACACCCACGACATGCTCGAGAGCCTCAAGGTCTTCCTCATCATCCAGCGCCACAACGCCGCGATGCCCAACGTGGGCTGGGGCGAGGCCATGACCATGCTGTTCAAGAACAACTACGCGATGGCCTCCAAGTACTTCGACCGCAAGATCGGCGCCCTCACGCCCGGCGCCGCGGCCGACGTCATCGTCATGGACTACCCGGTCTTTACGCCCTTCTCCGACGAGAACATCGACGGCCACATGCTGTTCGGCATGATGGGCAAGAACTGCCGCACCACGATCGTCAACGGCAAGGTTCTCTACAAGGACCGCGAGTTCGTGGCCTTCGACGAGGAGCGCATCAACGCCTGGACGCTCGAGCAGTCCAAGAAGCTCTGGGGCACGCTCAACAACCGCACCTACTAGGTAACCTCGGGCCGGCTCGCCGGTCCGTGAGCCCGGCGCCCCCTGCGGACGTCGGGCAAACCGCGTCTGGGCCGGGGAGCCCGGGCGCGGCAGACGACCTCCGCGGGGCCGTCGCGCGCGAGTGTCACCCGCGCGTTATTCAACTCGCCCATGCCGCGCGGTCTCGGCTGGGCAGGAGAGGAGCTCACAATGAGCGACATCATGAGGCCGATCCCGTTCGCACAGCTTATGGACTGGATCCTCACCGAGAACACCGAGAAGGGAAGCATCTTCGGCGTTCGCAAGATCGTGCGTCACGAGGGCGGCGCCGACCCGATCTTCGCCGAGAAGATCGAGACCCCCTTTGGCCCGGCCGCGGGCCCCAACAGCCAGCTCACGCAGAACATCGTTGCCTCCTACGTTGCCGGCGCCCGCTTCTTCGAGCTCAAGACCGTCCAGGTCATGGACGGCGCCGAGCTGTCGAAGTGCGTCGCCAAGCCCTGTATCGTGGCTGAGGACGAGTGCTACAACTGCGAGTGGTCGACCGAGCTCGAGGTCCCGCAGGCCATGAGCGAGTACATCAAGGCCTGGTGGGCCTGCAAGTTGCTCGCCCGCGAGCTTGGCCTGGGCGACCCCAACGGCTTCGTCTTCAACATGAGCGTGGGCTATGACCTCGAGGGCATCAAGAGCGCCAAGGTCGACGCCTACATCGAGGGCATGAAGGACGCCTCCAACACCGCCGTCTGGGCCGAGTGCCGCGACTGGGCCCTCGCCAACCTCGACCGCTTCGAGCACGTCGACGCCGACTTCGTCAACTCCGTGAGCCCGCACGTCTCGAGCTCCGTCACCGAGTCGACGCTTCATGGCTGCCCGCCCGACGAGATCGAGCGCATCGCCACCTACCTCATCACCGAGAAGGGCCTCAACACCTACATCAAGTGCAACCCGACCCTCCTGGGCTACGAGTACGCCCGCGAGCGCCTCAACAGCCTTGGCTTCGACTATATCGCCTTCGATGACAAGCACTTCGTCGAGGACCTGCAGTGGGCCGACGCCGTGCCGATGTTCAAGCGCCTCATCGCCCTCACGCAGGAGCGTGGCCTCGCTTTTGGCGTCAAGCTCACCAACACCTTCCCGGTCGACGTCACCCGCAAGGAGCTGCCGAGCGAGGAGATGTACATGTCCGGCCGCTCGCTGTACCCGCTGACGATCCACCTTGCCCAGAAGATCTCCTCCGAGTTCGACGGCAAGCTGCGCATCTCCTACTCCGGCGGTGCCGACGCCCAGAACATCAAGAGCCTCTACGGCGCGGGCATCTGGCCCATCACCATGGCCACGACCGTCCTGAAGCCCGGTGGCTACGAGCGCTTCAGCCAGATCTCGCACGTCCTCGAGGGCGTCGAGCGCAAGGACGAAGTCGACGTCGCCGCCGTGACCGCCCTTGACGAGGCCGTCACGGCCGACCCCAAGTACAACAAGCCCATCAAGCCGGTTCCGAGCCACAAGCTCGACTGGCCGCTGCCGCTCACGAACTGCTTCACCTCGCCCTGCCGCAACGGCTGCCCCATCGAGCAGGACATCCCGGCCTACCTGGCCGCCGTTGACGAGGGCCGCCTGGCCGACGCCCTGGCCATCATCGCCGAGCGCAACGCCCTGCCCTTCATCACCGGCAACCTCTGCCCGCACCCCTGCGGCACCAAGTGCATGCGCGCCTTCTACGAGCCCGAGGGCGCTGCCATCCGCGCCTCCAAGCTCAAGGCCGCCCGCGGTGGCATCGACGAGCTGCTGGCCTCCATCAAGGCTAACAAGCCCGAGGTCGTCGAGGGTGCCCAGGGCAAGAACGTCGCCGTCATTGGCGGCGGCCCGGCTGGCATGGCCACCGCGTTCTTCCTGACGCGCGCCGGCGCCAAGGTCACGATCTTCGAGCGCAAGGACACCCTGGGTGGCGTCGCCCGCCACATCATCCCGGCGTTCCGCATCGCCGACGAGGACATCGACCGCGACGTCGAGCTGTGCTGCGCCTTTGGCGCCGAGGTCAAGCTCGGTGTCGAGGTCAAGAGCGTCGACGAGCTCAAGGCTGCCGGCTACACCGACGTCGTGGTCTGCTGCGGTGCCTGGGCTCCCGGCCACGTGGGCCTCGAGTACGGCGAGGAGATCGACGTCCTCGACTTCCTCGGTGCCGCCAAGCGCGGCGAGGACCTCTCGGGCCTCGGCTCCGACGTCGTCATCGTGGGCGCCGGCAACACCGCCATGGACGCCGCCCGCGTCGTCAAGCGTCTCCCGGGCGTCGAGAACGTCCGCATCTGCTACCGCCGCACCAAGCGCTACATGCCCGCCGACGAGGAGGAGCTCGCCGAGGCCCTCTCCGAGGGCGTCGAGCTCGTCGAGCTTGTTGCCCCCAAGGGCGTGCGTGACGGCGTCCTGACCTGCGACAAGATGGTCCTGGGCGAGCCCGACGAGTCTGGTCGCCGCAGCCCTGTTGCCACCGGCGAGACCATCGAGGTCCCGGCCACCGCGGTCATCTGCGCCGTGGGCGAGCACATCGAGGGCGACCTCTACGAGGCTGCCGGCGTCGAGACCGACCGCCGTGGCCGTCCGGCCGGCTGCGCCACCGGCGTCGAGGGCGTCTGGGCTGCCGGCGACTGCCGCCGTGGCCCCGCCCGCTTCGTCGACGCCATCGCCGACGCCCAGCAGGTTGCCAAGCAGATGTGCGGCGTCGACTTCTCCAAGTACTCCGAGGCCAACGTCCGCGCCGGCCACGAGGCCAGCTGCTACGAGCGCAAGGGCGATCTGCGCCTGGGCTGCGCCGGCTGCCAGAACAACTCCGGCTGCCTTGGCTGCGCCACCGTCTGCGAGGCCTGCTGCGACGTCTGCCCCAACCGCGCCAACGTCTCCATTACCGTCCCGGGCCTTGCTCAGCACCAGGTCGTCCACGTCGACGGCATGTGCAACGAGTGCGGCAACTGCGCCGTGTTCTGCCCGTGGAGCGGCCGCCCGTTCAAGGACAAGCTCACGCTGTTCTGGAGCGCCGAGGACATGGGCAACTCCGAGAACCGAGGCTTCCTGCCCCAGGCCGACGGCACCTTCCTCATTCGCCTCGAGGACGGCATCGGCTCCTACGACGTCGATGACGCCAATTGCGGCCTGCCCGAGGAGGTTCGCCTGACGATTGCCGCCGTGCGCGACAACTACGCCTACCTGCTTGCCAAGTAGCATGCGTTAGGCGGCCGGGCGTCCCTCCCGCGCCCGGCCGCATCTTCTAGGGAGTTATGGACAGTATTGGACGCGCGGGCGCGGACGCATGTGCCTGCGCCCGCGCGTCCCGCGAGAAACGAAAGGCCGTGCCATGGCCTACGACAAGCATAAGTACGATCAAGCGAAGGCCCCCACCAAGCCGGGCGCGCCCAAGCGTCCGAGAAAGCCCCGCCCGGTTGCCGTCGTCATGTGCAATGGCGGCTGCGACCTGCAGGGCTGCAAGCAGGGCTGCATCGGTTGCGCCACCTGCGTGGGCGTCTGCCGCAAGAATGCCATCCACATCAACGAGCGCGGCGTCGCCGTCGTCGACCGCGACGCCTGCATCGGCTGCGGCCTGTGCGTACGCTCCTGCGAGCAGAGAGTCATCCAGCTCGTCGAGCGCGAGTTCACGATCACGGCGCGCTGCTCCAACACCGAGAAGGGCTCCGACGCCAAGCTCGAGTGCGACAACAGCTGCATCGCCTGTGGCGCCTGCGAGCGAGCCTGCCCGTCCGGCGCCATCCACGTGGTCGGCAACCACGCCGTGATTGACTGGGCGCACTGCATCGCCTGCGGCATGTGTGCCACCAAGTGCCCCAGAAACGTCATCCGCGATGCCTTTGGCATCGTGGCCGAGAAGTAGGGAGGAGAAGACGATGGCATCTGAGTACACGCTGCACATCAACGGCAGCGACTACACCACCACAGAGAACAAGCCGCTCCTTCGCTACCTGCGCGACGACCTCAAGCTCACGAGCGTCAAGGACGGCTGCTCCGAGGGCGCCTGCGGCACCTGCACCATCATTGTTGACAACCGGGCTGTCAAGTCCTGCGTCCTCACCACCAAGCTCGCCCAGGGCCACGACATCGTGACCATCGAGGGTCTCACCGAGGAGGAGCAGGAGGCGTTCGTCTATGCCTTCGGCGTCGCCGGCGCCGTTCAGTGCGGCTTCTGCATCCCGGGCATGGTCATGTGCGGAGCGGCCCTGTGCCGCCGCGAGCCCGACCCCTCGGGTCCCATGATCGCCCAGGCCATCAAGGGCAACGTCTGCCGTTGCACCGGCTACAAGCGTATCCTCGTGGCCATCAAGCTCGCCGCCGCCATCCTGCGCGGAGACGAGAAGATCGACCCGGCCGCCGAGCGTGGTGACAACTACGCCGTGGGCGAGCAGATCTTCCGCGTCGACGTCCGCCGCAAGGTGCTTGGCTTTGGCAAGTACCCCGACGACATGGACGAGCGAGACTTCCCGGGCATGGCCTACACCTCGGCCATCCGCTCCAAGTACCCGCGCGCCCGCGTGCTGTCGATCGACGCGAGCAAGGCCGAGGCACTTCCCGGCGTCCTGGGCGTGCTCACCGCCGCAGACGTGCCCCACAACCAGGTGGGCCACCTCATCCAGGACTGGGACGTCATGATCGCCGAGGGCGACATTACCCGCTGCGTGGGCGACGCCATAGCGCTGGTCGTGGCCGAAGACGCCAAGACCCTCGAGCGCGCCAAGAAGCTCGTGAAGATTCAGTACGAGGAGCTCGAGCCCATCCGCTCCATCGAGGAGGCCAAGGCCGAGGGCGCGCCCAAGATCCACGACAGCTTCTTCGCCTTTGGCAACACGGTCGAGCTCAAAGACAACGTCTGTCAGAGCCGCCACGTCACCCGTGGCGACGCCGCGACGGCCCTCGCCAACTCGGCATTCACCGTGACCCAGCGCTTCACCACGCCCTTCACAGAGCACGCCTTCCTCGAGCCCGAGTGCGCCGTCGCCGCCCCCTACAAGAACGGCGTCAAGATCTGGTCGACCGACCAGGGCGCCTACGACACGCGCAAGGAGTGCGCGCACATGTTTGGCTGGGACTCCGAGCCCGAGCGCGTCGTCGTCGAGACGATGCTCGTGGGCGGCGGCTTTGGCGGCAAGGAGGACGTCTCCTGCCAGCACCTGGCCGCGCTTGCCGCCTACAAGTTTGGCCGTCCGGTCAAGTGCCGCTTCTCACGCGCCGAGTCGCTGCTGTTCCACCCCAAGCGCCACGCCATGGACGGTACCTTCACCCTGGGCTGTGACGAGGAGGGCAACTTCACCGGCCTCGACTGCGAGATCAATTTCGACACGGGCGCCTATGCGAGCCTCTGCGGCCCGGTCCTGGAGCGCGCCTGCACGCACTCGGTCGGCCCCTACACCTACCAGAACACCGACATCCGCGGCTATGGCTACTACACCAACAACCCGCCCGCGGGAGCCTTCCGCGGCTTTGGCGTGTGCCAGTCCGAGTTCGCGCTCGAGAGCCTCATCGACCTGCTCGCCGAGAAGGCCGGCATCGACCCCTGGGAAATTCGCTACAAGAACGCGATCGAGCCGGGCGAGGTCCTGCCCAACGGCCAGATCGCGGACTGCTCGACCGCCCTCAAGGAGACCCTCGAGGCCGTGCACGACGTCTACCTTGAGAACAAGGGCCACGCCGGCCTCGCCTGCTCGATGAAGAATGCCGGCGTGGGCGTTGGCCTGCCCGACGCGGGCCGCTGCGACATCCGCGTCGAGGGTGGCCGCGCGGTCATCTACGCCGCCACGTCTGACATCGGCCAGGGCTGCAACACGGTGTTTCTCCAGGACGTGGCCGAGGCCACGGGCCTGCCCTTCTCGCACCTCGCCAACGGCGAGTGCTCCACCGAGGCGGCCCCCGACTCCGGCACGACCTCCGGCTCGCGCCAGACCGTCGTCACCGGCGAGGCCGTTCGCGGCGCCGCCTTCCTGCTGCGCGACGCGATGCTCGCCGTCGAGCGCGGTGAGGCCGTGAACGAGGAGCACATCAGCGCCAAGGGCGACGGCGTCACGCACACCTACGCCGATGGCACCACCTTCGAGGTGCCCGCCGAGCAGCTGACGCCCGGCCACGCCGTTCACCCGGCCGACCCCGCCGCCGCGCTCGAGAAGCTCGAGGGCCGGCACTTCTACTACGAGTACCTCGAGCCCACCGATAAGCTCGGTGCCGACGTGCCCAACCCCAAGAGCCACATCTGCTATGGCTTTGCCACGGACCTGGTGGTCCTCGACGACGAGGGCAAGGTCTCCGAGGTCTACGCCGCCCACGACTCGGGCCGCGTCATCAACCCGATCGCCATCCAGGGCCAGATCGAGGGCGGCGTGCTCATGGGCATGGGCTACGCGCTCACCGAGCAGTGGCCGCTCAAGGACTGCGTGCCGCAGGTAAAGTACGGCACCCTCGGCCTTCTGCGCTCGACCGACATCCCACAGATCCACGCGATCTACGTCGAGAAGGATGAGCAGTTGCCGGTGGCCTACGGCGGCAAGGGCATCGGCGAGATCGCCACGATTCCTGCCGCGCCCGCTGTGCAGAACGCCTACCACACGTTCGACGGCAAGCTGCGCCCCGACCTGCCCATGGCAGACACGTACTACAGCCACAGGCTCGGCCGCGACTAGCGGCTCCGTGCCCTAGACTGCTTTCTCGCCCGGGCGACCTCGCGTCGTCCGGGCTTTTTTTGTTGCCGGGCCTAGATGGATCGAGATTCGCTTCCGGCCATCTCGGCAAGCTTATATATGTCAGATAGCTTAAGGTCCTTCGCGGCATTTCTCGGCCGTGCAGGGGGCGTCCGGAGCCTAACAGATTGGCATGTAACAATACTTAATTATTGTCCGAGAGTAATTTAATCGTTTTGAAAGCGCGCGAGCTAGACGTTATTTCCAAAAATGATAGCGATAATAAGTCAACCGTCTGCCGGGCAAAACTGGCCGGTTAAGCGGCGAAAACTTAAAGAATGTAAGCCTACCTGCAATTTAGTAGTAACTTTTTCTCACCAGATAGTTAACCGCATCGACATGAGCTGCGGGTTACTCTGTTGCCAATCTATGGCGCCAGGAGGCTACTCGGGGCGCACGGGGGAGACCCCAGTCCGTAGGTTTTTGTCTGATCACGTCTGCAGAGGCAAGCCATCAAGCCCGCTTGCAGGCGTGTGAGTAGGGGAGGACGCCGCACAGGCGGCGTAGGCGGGGAACATCGAAAGGTGGTATCTATGGCCGAATTGCTGAGGATGGAAAACGTCAGCAAGCGCTTTGGCTCGTTTTACGCCAACAAGAACGTGAACCTCGAAATCGAGCAGGGTGAGGTCCACACGCTCTTGGGCGAGAACGGCGCTGGCAAGTCCACGCTCATGAACGTCCTCATTGGCCTGTACACGCCAACAGAGGGCAAGATCTACATGCGAGGCCAGGAGGTGAACATCTCCAGCCCCGGCATCGCCGTCGAGCACGGCATCGGCATGGTCCACCAGCACTTCATGCTCATCGAAGACATGACAGGCCTCGAGAACATCATCTTGGGCGACAAGCGTCACAACAGCCCGCTGCTCCAGATCGCCGAGGACCGCAAGACGGTCGAGGAGCTCATGGACCGCTACGGCATGGAGATTGACCTCGACGAGAAGGTCGGCGACATGTCGATTGGCATGCAGCAGCGTGTCGAGATCATGAAGGTGCTGTTCCGCGGCGCCGACCTCGTCATTCTCGACGAGCCCACTGCAGTGCTGACCGACCTCGAGGTCGAGGGCCTGTTCGACATCATGCACTCGCTCACCTCCGAGGGTAAGTCCATCATCTTCATCTCTCACAAGATGCGCGAGGTCATGCGCATCTCCGACCGCGTCACGGTCCTGCGCCGCGGCGAGATGATCGAGACCCTGCGTGTGGCAGACACCACCGAGCAGGAGCTTGCTGACCTCATGATTGGCCAGAAGTTCCAG
>UQSV01000032.1 GCA_900543875.1 uncultured Coriobacteriaceae bacterium
TGGTCGGGTGGACTGGATTCGAACCAGCGACCCCTTGACCCCCAGTCAAGTGCGCTACCAAACTGCGCCACCACCCGTCTGTGCTGCTCGCTTGCAGCAAGGAAGAGAATAACAGCTCTCAGATGCTCGTGCAAGAAGAAATTTGAATCAATTTCTCCCCGGATCTCGCATTGCGTGCAAAACGCGAGCTAGAAGGCGAGAAAACCGTGCGGTCGCATGACGAAGAGGACGAGTCTAGCCCCGCGTTACACCCTTGACCCTCGAGATCTGCTTGTCGCTCCTGCGGTCGTGGCCCCAGAAGCAACAGCTGACCATGCCGGGACCCACGTGCGAGCCGATGGTCGGGCCGATCGTGGGGCGCGAGACGGCGAGCTCGGGGTCGAACTCGCGCAGCACGGAGGCTACGGCATAGCCGTCGTCGGGCGCGTCGGCGTCGCCCACGGCGACGACGTGGCCATAGGGCTCGAGCTCGCGGGTCTTCTCGAAGAAGTCGACGATCTTGCGAATGCCCTTCTTGCGTCCGCGCGCCACGCCGCGGATACCCAGCGTGCCGTCGAGGTTGAAGTGCAGCAGTGCCTTGACGTCGAGCGCGTCTCCGATGACGGCCACGCCCTTGGGGAGCCTGCCGCCGCGATGCAGCGCGTCAAGGTTGTCGACCATGAAGATCGTGTGCACGTGGTAGCGCGCCTCCTCAGCCCACATCACGAGCTGCTCGGCGTTGAGCCCGGCGTCGCGCTGGCGACAGGCCTCCTCGAGAAGAAGCGTGAGCGAGGTCGAGGCGATCAGCGAGTCGATGACGTAGATGCGCACCTCCTCGTTAGGGTGCGCCTCCTTGAGGCGCTCGAGCGAGGCGCAGGCGCCCTGGTAGCCGCCCGAGAGGCCGCTCGAGATGCAGAACATGACCGTGGGCACGCCGCTCTCGTAAGCGGCCTGGAAGGCCTCGTCGTACTCGAGCTGCGAGGGCTGCGACGTCATGGGCATGGCGCCGCGGCGGATGGCGTCGTAGAACTCGTGGGCGCTGCGGCTCTGGAAGAGGTCGTCGTCGCCCGAGAGTCCCCCGTCGGGCTTGCCCGCCTCGACGTAGTGGAACGGCAGGATGCGGATGTTCTCGCGCTCGGCCTGTTCGGCGGTGAAGTCGCAGGTCGAGTCGCACATGATCTGGCACGTTGCGGCCATGGTCTCTCCATTCCCGCCCTGACGGGCGCGTGCGTGAGCGTAGGTTTACATAATTCTACCGAAACCGAGGGCTCGGTGCAGCGCGGCGCTAGCCCTCGAGCGTCTCCTCGAGCTCCAGCCACTCGCCCTCGAGCTCGTCGAGCTGGGCCTTTGCCGCGTCGACGTTGGCCTGGGCCTTCTCGAGCGCCACGTAGTCGGTCTGGTCGACCTGCCCCATGGCCTCCTCGAGCTCCGCGATGCGGCCGCGCTGGGTCTCCATCTTGCGCTCGATGCTTGCGAGCTGCTTCTTGAGGCGCCATTCCTCGGCGCTCGACAGGCCGCTCACCGCCTGCACGGCTGGCGCCTCCCGACCTGCCTGAGCGGGGGCCGTGATGGGAGCCTTGGGCGCGGGCCCCTTGCCCTTGACGCGGCCGTCACCGTGGTTGCTTCCAATAAGGCGCAGGTACTCGTCGACGCCACCCGGGCAGTGGCGCAGCTGGCCGTCGATGAGGGCGTACTGGTCGTCGGTCACGCGCTCCATGAGGTAGCGGTCGTGGCTCACGAGTAGCAGGGTTCCCGGCCAGGTGTCGAGCAGGTCCTCCATGACGGCGAGCATGTCGGTGTCGAGGTCGTTGCCGGGCTCGTCGAGGATGAGGACGTTGGGCTCGTCGAGCAGCACGCACATGAGCGCGAGGCGCCTCGACTGGCCGCCCGAGAGATCAGCAATGGGCGTGTCGAGCTCGTTCTTGTCGAACCCGAGGTTCTCGAGGAGCTTGGTAGGCGTGTACTCCTTGCCGCCGATGATGTAGCTGCGCTTGTAGGTGCCCAGAAGCTCGCGGACGCGCCAGTCGAGCTTGTCGGCGAGCAGGTCGATGTGCTGCGACAGGATGCCGAGCTTCACCGACTTGCCGATCTTCACGCGGCCGCTCGTGGGGGCGAGCTTGCCGTCGAGCAGGCGCAGCAGCGTCGTCTTGCCGGCGCCGTTCTCGCCCAGGATGCCGTAACGGTCCCCCGGCCCGATGAGCCAGTCGAGGTGGTCGAGCACGACGCGCCCGTCATAGGCCACAGTGGCCTGCTTGAGCTCGAAGACCTGCTTGCCCAGGCGGCTCATGGCGAGGCGCTTGAGCTCGAGCGGGTTTCTCATGGGCGGGACGTCGGCCACGAGGGCGCGGGCCGCCTCGATGCGAAACTTCGGCTTGCTGCTGCGCGCTTGGGCGCCGCGGGACAGCCATGCGAGCTCCTTGCGCAGGATGTTCTGCCTGCGCTCCTCGCTTGCCTGCGCCATGCGCTCACGCTCGGCGCGTTGCTGGATGTAGGCCGAGTAGCCGCCCTCGAAAGGCTCGACCACGCGGTCGTGGACCTCCCACATGCTCTCGCACGTCTCGTCGAGGAACCAGCGGTCGTGGGTGATGACGAGCATGGCGCTCGTCCCTGCCGCCCAGCGGTGGCGCAGGTGGGCGGCGAGCCAGGTGATGGCGCCCATGTCGAGGTGGTTGGTGGGCTCATCGAGCAGCAGCACGTCGTAGGTGCCGATGAGCAGGCGGGCGAGGTCGACGCGGCGGCGCTGGCCGCCCGAGAGCGTGCTCACGTTGGCGTTCCAGTCGACGTCTCCGATGAGCTCGGCGATGATGCGGCGGGTCTCGGGGTTCGAGGCCCACTCGTACTCGGGCGTGTCGCCCACGACGGCATAGCTCACGGGGCGGTCGTCGTCGAGGTCGTCGGACTGGCCGAGCATGCCCACCGAGATGTTGCTGCGCCAGGTGACGCTCCCCTGCTCGACCTCGAGCCTGTGGCCGATGAGCTGCAGCAGCGTCGACTTGCCGTCGCCGTTCTTGCCCACGATGCCAATGCGGTCGCCCTCGTTGACGCCGATCGTGACGTCGTCGAGCACGGGCTTGCCGGGCCACTCGTGGCTGAGGTGCTCGCATCCTATAAGAATTCCCACGAAGTACTTCCCTACCTGTCAGTGTCTCTCGTGCTGGTGAGCCTAGCCTCGACCTCGGCCAAGTCCTCGCCCGCGGCCAGGCGGCGCAGGGCCTCGATCTCTGCCGCGTACCCAGGCGCCTCGTTGGGGGTCTCGAGGACGAGCGGCAGGTCGCGGGTGCGCTCGTTGGTGACGATGGCCGCAAAGCAGCCAAGCCCCAGGTGGCCCAGGCCCAGGCGCTCGTGGCGGTCCTTGTGCGCGCCCACCGGATTCTTGGAGTCGTTGAGGTGCAGGGCCCGCAGGCGCTCGATGCCCAGCACGCGGTCGAACTCGTCGAGCACCGCGTCGAGGTCTGCGGAGATGTCGTAGCCCGCATCGCTCACGTGGCAGGTGTCGAGGCACACGCCCATGAGCTCGTCGTGGTCGACGAGATCGAGGACCTGCGCGAGCTCCTCGAAGCTGCGGCCCACCTCGGTGCCCTTGCCGGCCATGGTCTCGAGCAGCACGGTGGTGTGCTGGCCGGGCTCAAGCGCCTCGTTGAGGCCCTGCGCGATGAGCTCGATGCCGATGTCTGCGCCCTGGCCCACGTGGGAGCCGGGGTGGAAGTTGTAGTAGTTGCCCGACACGAGCTCCATTGTCCGCAGGTCTGCCGCCATGGCCTCGCGCGCGAAGGCGCGCACGTCTGGTTTGGCCGAGCAGAGGTTCATCGTGTACGGTGCGTGCGCCACGATCCTGCCAAAGCCGTGCTCCGCCATGAGCGAGACGAGCCTGCCTGCGTCTGAGGGGTCGGCCTTCTTGGCGGAGCCCCCGCGCGGGTTGCGCGTGAAGTAGGCAAACGTCGTGGCACCGAGGTCAAGGGCGCGCTCGCCCATGGCCTCGAAGCCTCCCGCGCTCGAGATGTGGCAGCCTACGCTCAGCACGGCTATGCGCCCGCCTTGGGCATGAGCAGCGTGGCGTCGGGCGAGCTCGGGGCGAGGTAGTCGTCGTCGGGCTCGAGCAGGTCGTGCACGCGCTCGATGATGGCCTCGGCGACCTGCTCCTTGGGCATGCAGTCGAGGGTCTCCTCGTCATGGGGCGAGACGATCGTCACGCAGTTGGTGTCGGCGCCAAAGGTGGAGTCCTCGCGCGAGACGTCGTTGGCGACGATGAGGTCGCAGCCCTTTCGCGCGAGCTTCTCGCGGGCGTTCTGCAGCAGGTTGTCGGTCTCGGCGGCAAAGCCCACGACGATGCGGTCGCCGCGGTCGGCAGAGATCGTGGCGAGGATGTCGGGGTTCTCGGCAAGCTCGATCTTGTCGAGCGGCTCCGCGGCCTTCTTGAGCTTGTGGTCCGCGGCCTTGTCGGGGCGGTAGTCCGACACGGCGGCGGCGAGGATCGCGGCGTCCGCCGTGGCGAAGGCGTCCTGCGTGGCGTCGAGCATCTCGGAGGCCGTCGTGACGTGGATGACGCCCACGCCCGCGGGCTCGGGCAGCGACACCGGGCCCGAGATAAGCGTCACGTGCGCGCCGTGGGCGGCAGCGGCCGCGGCGATGGCGTAGCCCATCTTGCCGCTCGAGGCGTTGGAGAGGTAGCGCACCGGGTCGACCGGTTCGTGCGTGGGGCCGGCGGTGATGACGATTCTGCGGCCGGCGAGGTCGCCGCGGGCGCGCAGGCGGTAGAGGGCGGCGGAGACTATCTGCTCAGGCGAGGCAAGCTTGCCGGCACCGGTCTCGCCGCAGGCGAGCCGTCCACTCTCGGGACCTACGATGAGGTAGTTGCGCGCCTTGAGCGTCTCGACGTTGGCCACGGTGGCGAGGTTCTGCCACATGTGGACGTTCATCGCGGGGGCCACGACGACCGGGCAGGGGCAGGCGAGCAGCGTGGTGCTCACCGCGTCGTCCGCGATGCCGTGGGCCATCTTGGCGATGACGTTGGCGGTGGCGGGGGCCACAAGGGCGAGGTCTGCCCACTCGGCGAGATCGATGTGCGGGATAGGGCTCGTCTCATCATCGAAGAGGTCGAGGGTGACGTGGTGGCCCGAGAGCGCCTCGAAGGTGCGCGGGCCCACGAGCTCGCAGGCGCTCCTGGTCATCGCCACGCGGACCTCGCAGCCCTCCTTCTGAAGGCTGCGCAGTACCTCGCAGGCCTTGTAGGCCGCGATGCCGCCGGTGACGAACAGGGCCACGCGCGCCGCGTGACTATCGACGAGCGTAACAGCCATGGTGCTACTCCTCCTCTTCCGTGGAAACCACGAGGATGCGCTTGCAGTAGGGGCAGGTTGTGACCTCAGCGCCGCTCCTGCGGATGTCGGTGAACGAGCTCGGCTGAAGCGTCACGCGGCAGGCCGACGGGCGGTTGCCCACGAGCGTCTCGACGGCGAGGCCGCCAAAGCGCGCGCGGGCCGCCTCGTAGTCGGCGACCATCTTGGCGGGCAGCGCGGCCACGATGCGCTCGCGCTCGGCGGCGAGGGCCTTCACCTTGTCGGTGATCTGGGCCATGGCCTGCTTGAACGAGTCGAGCTGAGCGGCCTCCTCGCGCTCGAGCTTGTCGGTAAGGGCGCGGGCGTTGGCCTCGGCGCGCTCGACAGTCTCGAGCTGGGGCAGCAGCTTGTCGGTGTCGAAGTCGCACTTCTCGATCTTCTTGGCGAGCAGGGAGAGGTTGTACTCCATCTCCTGGGCGTTGCGGAAGTCCTGGTTGTAGGTACCGGTCTGGATCTCGGTCATCTTCTGCGAGAAGAACTCCTTAGACTCGGCGAGGTCGTTGATCTCGATCTCAATGTCCTTGCGCTGGCCCACGATCTTGGTGAGCTCGCCGGCGACCTTCTTGGAGGCCGCGCGAGCCGCCTCAACGCGGGCGCGCTGCGGAAGCGCCGCGGCCGTCTTCTTCGACTTCATGAGCTCCAGGTCGATCTCCTGAAGTCTCAGCAGGTTGGATGCCTCAGACATGTCACTCACTCCCCGTGCCAAACGCGTGCCAGCGCAGGCCCTCGTCCAGGATTTGTATGCGTGTATCAGGTGCCCCGGCGCGAATCGTGTCCGCGAGCAGGCCCGCGTAGGGCCGCTCCGAGGCATCGTGCCCCACGAGTATAGCGGCAACTCCAGCGCAATCGAGCTCGAGGAGGCGATGATATCCCGCCTCCCCAGCAATCACGCAATCGACGCCTCGCATGCGCGCGACCTCACCTAGCAACCCCAGCGAGCCGGAGCAGACGGCGACGACGCCTAGCTTGCGGGAATCTTCGCCCCAGACCGTGGGCGTGCAGCCGTAGGCCGCAGCCGCGCGCTTCGCGAGCTCGTCGAGCGTCAGGCCGCCCGCGTCGAGCAGGGCGCCGTATCCGTCTGGCTCCACGAGGCGACCCATGCGCACAAGGCAAAGGAGACTTGCCTGCTGGTCGAGCGCCGCTTCGCTTCTGTCGAGGTTCGTGTGCATCGCGATGAGCGAGACGCCCAGGCGTGCCGCTTCGAAGACGGCAGCACCTGCCTGCGAGCTCGTGGTGGCCTCGGGCGTCATGCGCGAGGGCGCATCGAGAAAGGCTGGGTGGTGGGTCACGAGCACGTTGGCTCCGGCTGCTGCCGCCCGGCGGATAGCCTGCGGTGTGGGGTCGAGGGCGCAGGCGACTGCCAAGACCTCGTCGCGTGGGTTACCCACGAGAAGGCCGGGGCGGTCCCAGCTCTCGGCGTCTTCGGCCGGAAAGCGTGCGAGCAGGAGCTGTTCAAGTTCCGAGACGTTCACGATGCCTCCCCTTGAAAAAGGGCCCGGACGAACCGGGCCCAGAGATTGATGCTATTTGGCGGAGACGATGCCGAGCAGGGCGTCGCAGAAGGCGTCGAGCTCCTCGAGCGTGACGCGCTCATCGAAGCTCACGCGCAGCGACCCCAGCGCCTCGTCTCGGGCGATGCCCATGGCGGAGAGCACGTGGCTGGGGTCGAGCGACCCGCTCGAGCAAGCGGAGCCCGCCGAGACCTCGAAGCCCATGTCGTCTAGCTTGAGCACGAGCGACTCGGAGTCCATCGAGGGCACCATGACGCTCACCATGCCGGGCAGCCTCGTGTGGTCGACATGCGCCACCGTCGTGGGGATAATCCCGGTCCCAGGCGCGCAGAGGCGCTCGTAGACATGGTTGGCGAGCGCCTCGACCGCGGGGCGGACGCTGGGAAGCTCGCGGCAGACGAGCTCGGCTGCCGCGGCGAAGGCGACGGCGCCAGCGACGTCCTGTGTGCCGGGCCTGCGGCCCAACTCCTGCCCGCCGCCGAGCGACTGGGCATCGAAGGGGCAGCGCGTGCGCATGGCCACCGCACCCACGCCGAGAGGGCCGCCGATCTTGTGGGCGGCCACCGAGACCGCGTCTGCCTTGGCGCAGTCGAGGTCGATGCGGCCAAAGGCCTGCACGGCGTCGACGTGTGCGAGCGCGCCGCCCGCGTGCGCCGCCTCGACGATATTGGCCGTGGGCTGGATGACGCCCGTCTCGTTGTTCGCGGCCATGACGCTCACGAGGGCGCACGAGTCGCCCATGACGCTCGCGACCTCCTCGGCGCTCACGACGCCGTCGCGGCCGGGCCCGGCGAGGACCACCTCGAAGCCGCGCCCGCGCAGGATGCTCGCGACGTCGAGTACCGAGTCGTGCTCGATCGCGGAGAGAACCACGCGGTTGCGCCTGTTGGCGCTCTTGCGGCGTGCGCCCTCGGCCATGCCGAGCACGGCAAGGTTGTTCGACTCGGTTCCGCCGCTCGTGAGGATGACCTCGTTGGGCCTGAAGCCGCAGCCGATGCAGCGCGCAAGCATGCGATGGGCGGCCTCGAGGTCGCGGGCGGCGCTGCGTCCCAGCGTGTGCAGCGAGTTGGCGTTGGCGACGCTCCAGGGCTTGTCGTGGTAGGCGAGCCAGGCGTCGCGGGCGACGTCGCGCAGGGGCGCCGAGGCCGCGTAGTCGAGGTAGGTGTAGTGCTTCTCGGCCATGTACCTACGCCCTCTTAGCGAGGCCGGCACGTCCTGCCTCGCGGATCTCGGCAATCGCGGCGGCGCGGTCGGACTTGCCATAGACGGCGCTGCCGGCAACGAGCATCGTGGCGCCGGCCTCGACGAGCTCGGCGGCGTTGGCGGCGCTGCAGCCGCCGTCGACCTCGATGATGGGGCTCACGCCCTGCTCGTTGGCGAGGGCGCGCACCTGGCCCACCTTGCGCAGCGAGCCGGGGATGAACTTCTGGCCGCCAAAACCGGGGTTCACCGACATGACAAGCACGAGGTCGAGGTCGGCGATGATGGCCTCGAGCGAGCTCACGGGCGTGGCGGGGTTGATGACCATGCCGGCCTTGGCGCCCGCCTCGTGGATGGCCGAAACGATGCGGTGGGCGTGCGTGGCGGCCTCGACGTGGAAGGAGACGAGGTCGGCGCCGGCGCGGGCGTACTCGACGGCCATCTCGTCGGGGTTCGAGATCATGAGGTGCACGTCGGCGGGGACGTCGGTGCAGGCCTTGACGGCCTTGACGACGTTGGGACCAAACGTGAGGTTGGGCACGAAGTGGCCATCCATGACGTCGACGTGGACGTAGTCGGCCGTGGAGATGGCCTCGAGGTCTGCGGCGAGGTGGGCGATGTCGGCGGAGAGGATCGACGGAGCGATCATGACGTCTTCGAGCATGTGCTTCCTTTCGTAGGCTGCGGACTATGGTGCGAACGGCCTGGGCTAGCTGTGGTCCATGCCGTAGAACTCGGTGTTGGGGGTGCGGCCCGTGAGCTGGGCGCTGATGCTCTCGATGCCCACGCCGCCGTGGATGAGGTCCCACACGCTGTCGACGAGGGGCACCTCGACTCCCCTGGCGTGAGCGAGCTCGCGCACGCTCTCTGCCGCGCGGGCGCCCTCTACCACCATGTGCGAGCGGCCCTCGAACTCCTCGAGCGTGGTGCCGCGCACGAAGGCCTCGCCAAAGCGACGGTTCCTCGAGTGCCGTGAGGTGCAGGTGGCGACTAGGTCGCCCATGCCGGCGAGGCCCATGCAGGTCATGGGCTCCCCTCCGAGGGCTGCGACGAGCCGTCCGATCTCTGCGATGCCACGGGTCATGATGGCGGCGAGCGTGTTATCGCCAAGCCCCAGGCCCGCGCAGGCGCCGCAGGCGATAGCGATGACGTTCTTGACGGCGCCGCACGTCTCGACGCCGCGCAGATCCTGCGAGACGTAGACGCGGAAGGCCGGCGTGGCTACGATACCGCGCAGACGCTGCGCGAGGTCGGTCGAGGGGGCTGCCAGGACGGCCGCGGAGAACATCTGGCGGCTCACCTCCTCGGCGTGGTTGGGGCCGCTGAGCGCCGCCACGCGCTCGGGGTGACCCAGCTCGTCTGCCGCGACCTCGCTCATGAGCAGGCCCGAGTGGGGCTCGATGCCCTTCGTGAGCACGAGGACGGCGGTGTCTGCCCCCAGGTGGAAGGACAGCTCGTGGGCCACGCCGCGCAGAAACGACGAGGGAGTGGCGAGCACCACGGCGTCGGCGCCGCGCACGGCCTCGGCGAGGTCTGCGGTGGCGCTCACGTTGGGGGCGAGCTCGTAGTCCCTCAGGTAGCGCGAGCTGCGGCGATTCTCGTCAAGCTCGCGCGCGGATGCATGCGAGTGGCACCACAGCGCGACCTCGTCTACGTTGTGAGCGAGCAGGCCGGAGAAGGCGATGCCCCACGAGCCTGCGCCAACGACGGCCACGCGCGTCACTTGCCTGCCCCCACGGACGGGTCGTCGGGCGCAACGGGGTCGCCCTTCTTGTGGAACGAGAAGGGCTTCTCCTCGCCGCGGGCGAGCTTTCTGATGTTGGAGCGGTGCGCCCACACCACGACGAGGCCCGCGGCCTCGACGATGAGGTCCTGGGGCAGGTTGGGCCCGTAGAAGAGGGCGAGCACGAGGCCGACGATGCCGGCCACCGTGACGGAGCCTGCCGAGACGCGCTTGGTGAGGTAGGCGATCGCGATGAAGATGCCAAGCTCGATGAGCCCTACGGGCCAGGCGAAGCCCAGCAGCGACCCCACGCCTACGGCGATGCCCTTGCCGCCGTGGAACCCCAGGAACGGCGAGAAGATGTGGCCGCAGACGGCCGCCATCATCACGAGGCCCACGCACCAGGCGCCGGCGCCCGTGGGGTCGCAGGCGACGCCGCCCGTGACCCACTGTGGGAAGAGCGCGCCGGCGAGGCCCGTGGCAAGCGCGCCCTTGCCGGCGTCAAAGAGCAGCGTGAGGACAGCGGCGCCCTTGCCAATCTCGCGGGCGACGTTGGTGGTGCCGATGTTTCCCGAGCCCACGCGCTGGATGTCCACGCCCTTGGCGCGGGCGATGATCTTGCCAAACGGAATGCCGCAGACGAAGAACGTCGCGACGAGATAGGCGACGAGGGCCGCCACGTTGACCTGCATGTCCTGAAAACCTCCGGTCGGGTGTGCGCGAACCTACGAGCTCTGCTTCTTGCGGAAGCGCAGCCTCACCGGCGTACCTTCAAGGTTGAACTGCTCACGCAGGCGGTTCTCGAGATAGCGCTTGAAGTTGTCGTCGACGAGCTCGGGGAAGTTGCAGAAGAACGTGATGGCCGGCGGGCAGTTGCCGGTCTGGTTGGCGTACTGGATGCGCAGGCGCTTGGCGCCCTTGGAGACGGTGTGGCCGCTCTCGCGCATCTGGGCGAGCAGGTTGTTGAGCGTGCCCGTGGGGACCTTGCCGGAGTGGGCCTCGCCCACGCGGTCGACGACGGGCCAGACCTTGTCGAGCGAGCGGCCGGTAAGGGCCGAGACACGGATGACGGGAGCCCAGGGGGCAAACGTCATGCGGCGGGCGACGCTCATCATGACGTCCTCGCGCTGCTCCTCGGTACGGACGAGGTCCCATTTGTTAAGCAGGATAATGAGAGCGCAGCCGCGTTCGATGGCAAGGCCCGCGACCTTCTGGTCCTGCTCGGTGACGCCCTCGGAGGCGTCGACCACGAGCAGACACACGTCGGCCTCGTCGATGGCGCGCAACCCGCGCACGAGGCTGTAGTACTCGACGTCCTCGTGGACGAGGTTGCGCTTGCGCATGCCAGCCGTGTCGACGAGGCGGTAACGCTTGCCCTCGCGCTCGACCACGACGTCAAGCGCGTCGCGCGTGGTGCCGGCGACGTCGGAGACGATCGAGCGGTTCTTGCCTGCGAAGCGGTTGGTGATCGAGGACTTGCCCACGTTCGGGCGTCCGATGATGGCGACGCGCAGGGCGTCGGATGGGTACTCGGGCTCCTCGGCGGGCTCGGGCAGCGCCGCCACGACCTCGTCGAGCAGGTCGCCGGTGCCGTGGCCGTGGGTGGCCGAGATGGGGCGCGGCTCCCCGAGGCCCAGGGCGTAGAAGTCCCAGAGGGTCTTCTCGTCGGCGGGGTTGTCGAGCTTGTTGGCGACGAGGAAAACGGGCTTGCCGGCGCGACGCAGGATGCGCGCGACCGTCTCGTCCTCCTCGGTGACGCCCGTGGTGGCGTCGACGACGAACACGATGACGTCGGCCTCCTGGCAGGCTGCCTCGGCCTGCTCGCGGATGTGGCCGGCGAAGGCGTCGTCGGAACGGCCGGTCTCGATGCCGCCCGTGTCGACGAGCGTGAAGTCGACGCCGTTCCAGTCGGCCTCGTGGTAGCTACGGTCGCGCGTGACGCCGCGGCTCTCGTGGACGATGGCTTCCTTCTTCTGCGCTATGCGGTTCACCAGCGTGGACTTGCCGACGTTCGGGCGGCCGACGATGGCGACGATGGGCTTGGCCATTTAGTGCTCCTTGCTCGGGTGTACTAAACGAGAAATTCTAGCATGGGGCTCGCGGGGCGTTCGCGGGTGGGCGCCAAAGCCGCCGCAATCACACAAGACGGTCGATGGCCTCGACGAGCTCGTCGATCTGTGCCGTGGGCGTGCTCGCCCCCGCGGTGACGCCGATCGTGGCGGCCCCTTCGAACCACGAGGCGTCGAGCTCGTCGCACGTCTCGATGTGGTGCGTCGCCGCGCACGATGCCGAGCAGATCGTGGCGAGGCGCGTCGTGTTGGCGGAATTGCGGCCACCGATGACCACCATGACGTCCGAGCGTGCGGCAAGCTCGCGGGCGGCCTTCTGGCGCTCGCTCGTGGCGGCGCAGATGGTGTTCACGACGCATACCTCGCGGGCGACCCCGGTGAGGCTCGACACGACGGCGTCGAGTGTGGCCTTGGCCTGCGTGGTCTGCACGACGACGCCCACGCGCGGCTCGACGTGGACGTCGTCGAGCGCGGCGGCGTCTGCCACGGCGATGGCCCCAGGGGCGTGGCCCAGAATCGCCTCGACCTCGGGGTGGCCCGACTCCCCCACCACGAGGATCTGGTACCCCTGACCCTGCAGGCGCTCGACCGCATGATGGACGCGCTTGACGTAGGGGCAGGTGGCGTCGACGACGGCAAGGCCGCGCTGGGCCGCGAGCCGCTCGACCTGCGGCACGACGCCGTGGGTGCGCAGCACGAGGGTGACGCCGCCCTCCTCGGCGGGCTCGGGAACTTCGCTCACGACGGTGACGCCCTTGGCCTCAAGGCCGGCCACGACCTGCGGGTTGTGGATGAGCGGCCCCAGCGTGTGGACGGGCCCCGTGGCGTCTGCCGCGACCTGCTCGACGAGGTCGAGGGCGCGCTGGACGCCGTAGCAGGCTCCCGCGTGGTCTGCGATGGTGATGGTTGGGCGAGCCATCGTGTCGGTGCTCCTTAGTCTTGGGCTGATCGTGGCGTGGTGGCCTACCAGAGGCCGGGGTGCTCCTCGCGCAGGGCGTCACGCAGGGCGTAGACCTGCTCCATAGCGGCCTTCTCCATGTTGGCAACCTTCTCCTTGCGCACGGAGCCTCCGACCTCGTCGAAGGTGAGCGGGGCACCGAAGCGCACGAACGGCTTGCGCCTGCGCGTGGGACGCGTCTTGTAGGGGTCTGCAGCGCCCACGACGGCGGAGGGCACGACGTCGCTCTTTCCCATCTGGGCGATCATCGCGAAGCCGCCGTGGATCTCGACGGGTTGCTCGTCGTTCTTGATGCGCGTGCCCTCGGGATAGATCAGCACGGACTCGCCGCGCATGAGCGCGTCGCGGGCGGCCTTGAGGGCCTTGAGGTCTGCGGTGCCACGGTCGACGGGGATGCCGCCAACCCTGCGGAAAAGCCACTTGGCGGGGCCGATCTTCTCGAACTCGGCCTTGTAGATGGGGCGCACGTGGACGCCGCGGCGCCACAGCTCGCAGATGAGCACGACCGGCTCGACCATCGAGGTGTGATTCATCACGAGCACCGAGCCATGGTCCCTCACGTGGTCGACGAAGTCGTCGAGCCCCTCGAAGCTCGTGGGCCACACGATGCGGCTGAACACGCCCAACACGAAGGCGACGAACCTGTAGAGTGCACGGGTGGGCGCGGGATACTCGTCCATGCCGTTACGAATGAAGTCAAAGCCGTCCTTGGCCCTCTTGGGCTCGCGTGGCTTCTTTTCGGGCTTGTTGCCGTTGGCCTCGCTCATGCGCGCGCCCTTTCCATGAGCTCGCAGATCTTGTCGCAGACCTCGTCGACCGTAAGCTCGGTCGAGTCGATGTGGACGGCGTCCTCGGCGGGCTTGAGGGGGGCGGTGGCGCGGGTGGAGTCCTTGCGGTCGCGCTCGATGAGTTCGGCCTCGATCTTAGCCTGCTCCTCGGCGTTTGCTTGGGCGTTTGCGTCGGTCGCGGTGTTGCCTCCCTGGCGCTGGACCGCGCGGCGACGGGCGCGGGCGCTGGGATCTGCGGTGAGGAAGACCTTGACCTCGGCTGCGGGGAACACGACGGTTCCGATGTCGCGACCCTCGGCCACGACGCTCGTGCTCTCGGCGGCCTTGCGCTGCAGCGCCACCAT
This sequence comes from uncultured Coriobacteriaceae bacterium, assembly GCA_900543875.1. Lineage (GTDB taxonomy): Bacteria > Actinomycetota > Coriobacteriia > Coriobacteriales > Atopobiaceae > Parolsenella. Next base: position 13,909 of record UQSV01000032.1, read on the forward strand.
GGCCTCACGCACGGCGGGGATGGCAGCAACCTTCGAGACGTTGGCATCGACCTCGGGCATGCGGATGGCGTCCGTGCGGTCCCGGCCGTCGACGATGACGACGGGGCCCTGCTCGCCGTTGTCGAGCACGATGTCGAGGTCGCGGGCAAGCTCGCTCACGGCCCGCGCGTCGTCGAGGTCGAGGCCGCGGGTGAGGGCGGCGTCGGTCACGGAGCGATACATCGCGCCCGTGTCGAGGTAGGTGAGGTGCTCGCGCGCGGCCATGGCACGCGCGACGGTTGACTTGCCCGACCCGGCGGGGCCGTCGATGGCAACGATCATGGTGGGTCCTTTCGCTTGGAGGGTGTGGTCCCTAGTTGTCTGACAGGTCGTCGAGCTCGATGCACTCGGCCGCGGCGCTCACGGAGTCGTGCGGCACGTAGCCGACGTCTGCGCGGCGGTGCAGTTCCTCGGGCGTGAGCCCCGCCGTCTGCAGCGCGAGCCTCGCGCCGTTCGAGACGAACACCTGGGACGAGACGTTGGGAATAACGCGGTCCCAGAAGAGCTCGACCGGCTCGCGGTAGACCGCCGCGAACACGGCGCGCGAGAAGCCGCCGTGCGTCACGACGACCGTCTTGCCACGCAGGGTCGCGACGTAGTCGACGAAGCCGCGGGCGCGCTCGATGAGGGCCTCGAAGGTCTCGGCGCGCGGGGCCGCGACCGAGTGACCGTCGACGATGTCCCAGGGAAACGCGAGGCCCATGTCGGCGAGGTGGTCCTTTACGATGCCCTCCGCCTCACCAAAGTCGATCTCGATGACGCGCTCGTCCTCGATGGGCTCGATGCCCAACTCACGGGCGGCGGCGTCTGCGATGGCGTGGCAACGGGCAAGCGGCGAGGTGATGATGCGATCGGGCCGCCAGGCAACGAGGGCCGCGGCGGCGCGGCAGGCCTGCTCGCGGCCGTGCTCGGACAGGCCGACGTCGATGCGCCCCGAGAGACGCCCCGTGTTGTTGAACTCCGTCTGCGGGTGCCGCATGAACAGCACGCGTCCAAACTCCGCCATCTAGCGCTCTCCCCTCGTCGCCTCGAGCAGGCGTGCCCGCTCGCCGTCCGTGAGCATACGCCACTGGCCGGGCTCGATGCCAGTGAGGCGCAGCGGCCCCAAGGTGTCGCGATGCAGGCGCACGACCTCATGGCCGACGGCCTCGAGCATACGCTTCACCTGGTGTTTTCTGCCCTCGTGAATCGTGAGGCCCACGACCGAGGTGCCCTTGGGCGCGTCGGCAAAGATGGCGGCGCGGGGGTCTCCCATCCGCATGGCTTCGACGCGCGCCGGGGCGCAGGGGCCGTCATCGAGTTCGATGCCGTCCTCGAGCGCCTTGGCCTCGGCGTGGGTGAGCCAGCCGTGCACGAGCGCGAGGTAGTGCTTCTTCTTTTCGAACGAGGGGTGGAGCAGCGCCTGGGCCGCCTCGCCGTCGGTCGTGAAGAGCAGAAGGCCCGTCGTGTCGCGGTCGAGCCTGCCCACGGGGAAGAGCCCGGGGTAGCGGCCGCTGGGAACGAGGCTCGCCACACAGCGGCGGCCGCCGGGGTCGCGCATCGTGGTGACGTAACCCGCGGGCTTGTAGAGCATAAGGTAGACCGAGCCGTCGGCCAGGCGCACCTCGCGGCCGTCGACCGTCACCACGTCGACAAGCGGGTCGACCTTGCTGCCGAGCTCGGTCGTGACCGCGCCGTTCACGCGGACGCGCCCGGCGGTCATGAGGTTCTCGGAGCCACGGCGGCTCGCGACGCCGGCGCGGGCGAGGAACTTCTGCAGCCGCATGGGGACGATCCGCTCCCCCTGCGCGGCCTGCTCGCTATTCGTCATCGCTCTCCTCCACTCCGTCGGCGCCTATGAGCTCGCGCTCCTCGTCAAAGTCTGCCACGGCCTGCTCGAGGGTCGATTCGATCGAGCGGCCCGAGAGGCGCTCGCGGATGAACTTGCGCGACTCCTCGTCGGGGGCAAACTGCTCCAGGTCGGGCAACTCGCGCAGCGACTTGAGGCCAAAGCGCTCAAGGAAGGCCTGCGTGGTTGCGTAGCGGATGGCCTGGGCGCGCTGAGGGTCGCGGCCGGCCTCGCGCACGAGCCCCTTGTCGACGAGCGAGGAGATGACGCCGTCGGAGTTGACGCCGCGGATGGCCTTGACGCCCTCGCGCGTGACCGGTTGGTGGTAGGCGATCACGGCGAGCGTCTCGAGGGCCGCCTGCGACAGGCGCCTCGTGTCCCAGCTCATGACGAGCGCCTCGACCTGGTCGTGGTAGGCGGGGTGGGTGAACAGCCTCCAGCCGCCCGCCACCTCGCGCAGCTGAAAGCCGCGGTTTGCGTCGGCGTACTCGGCGGCGAGGTCGGCGAGCTGGGCGGAGACCTCGCCGGGGGCGGCTCCCAAGACCTTCGCGAGGTCGGTTGCGCTCACCGGGTCGCTCGACGCCAGGAGCATCGCCTCGAGCGCGCCCCTCATGTCCTGCGACTCGAGCTTGTCGAGCTCTCTCATCAGTACTCTCCCTCCAGCTCGGCTAGTGTGGTCGCGTCGACCTCGTAGGCCGGCGCCCCCTCGATGCGGTCGATGTCGATGTCGGCGAAGTTCTCGTCCTGCGTGAGCCTCACGCTGCCCAGCTTGTAAAGCTGCAGAATCGCGAGGAAGGTCACGACCACCTGCTCGGGCGTCGAGTCGCCGTCGAGCAGCTCCGAGAACGTGAGGTGGGGCTTCGCACGCGTCACGCGGTCTACGCTCGCCACGGTGAGGGCCACGGGCAGGCGCTTTGGCGCGATGTGCTCGGCCTCGAGCAGGAATCCCTCGCGCCGGCTGTCGAGGTCGGCGCAGATGACGGCAAGTCCTCGCAGCGTGATGCCCTCGAGGTAGTCGGGCATGGTGTTGAGAAACTCCGGGCCGGGGCCGGCCGTCCTGGGGTGCATGCGCGCCTGGGCCTCCATGCGGGCCCCCAGCGCTGCCGCGGCGTTCCTGAACTGCTTATAGGCGATGAGCCGGGCGATGAGCACCTCGCGCGCCTCGTCGGGCGAGAGGTCGGAGAACTCGTCGTCCTCGTCATCGTCTGCGGCCGCGGGCGCGTCCTGGGGCACGAGCGAGGCCGCCTTGATGTCGAGCAGCGTCGAGGCCACGAGGACAAAGTCGCTCGCGACGTCGAGGTCGAGCTCGCCCATGCGCTCCACCTCGGCGAGGTACTGGTCTGCGACCTCAGAGACCGATATGGCGCCGATGTCGACGCGCTGGCGGCTCACGAGCTGCAGGAGCAGGTCGAACGGTCCCGAGTAGGCCTGGGTCTGTACGCGATAGCTCACCCAATCACATCCCCAGCAGAAGGTTGTAGAGGTTACCCACGCAGGCGTTGAGGTAGACGCCCAGCGGGTCAAATCCCAGGCGAGGCAAGATGTAGAGGACGAAGATGAGGATAGGCATGGCGTAGCGCTGAACCTGGTAGTAGCGCTCGAGGGCCTCGCCCTTGAGGAAATAGCACACGACCTTGGAGCCGTCGAGCGGCGGCAGCGGGATGAGGTTGAAGAAGGCGAGCATGAGGTTTACCCACACGTAGCTCGAGAAGACCGTGAGCAAAAGCTCCATGGCACTCATACCCAGCACCAGCGGGCCGGAGAAGTAGATCTGCGGGTTTGCCTCGACGAGCGCCCACAGGCCGTTGAAGGCCGCGGCACCCACGAGTGCCTGCAGAAGGTTCGAGGCAGGCCCGGCAAGCGCCACGAGCACCTCGTCGCGCCTGCGACTCTTGAGGCGGTAGGGGTTGTAGGGCACCGGCTTTGCGTAGCTGAACACGAAGCCGCCCATGATGCCCATGACGATGGGCAGCACGATCGAGCCAAAGGGATCGAGGTGTCTGGCGGGGTTGAGCGTGAGTCGACCCGCCTCCTTGGCCGTGTCGTCGCCGCACAGGTGCGCCACGTAGCCGTGCGCGACCTCGTGGACGATGGCCGAGAAGACGAGCAGGACGACCGACAGGGCAGTCAGAGCGATGTGTTCGAGCGACAGCAATGGCGCCTCCCTCTTGCAGCTAGCGCATGCGGCTTGGGGTGCAGGCGCGTCCAACACACCAGTCTATGAGATAAAGGGCAGCGGCGCACAGCACAAAGTCGCCGCGAAACGCCGTGCCGAGCGGCGTTGCCACCACAAGAAGGCCCGCGAGGGCGTCCGGCTCGAGCGAGGTGACGGCGAGCGCCAGGTCGATCTGCGCGCCCCGGAGCTGGGGCAGCGGCACGAGCATGAAGACCGCGAGGCCAAGAAGGACGCGCGCGCACACCCTGAGGGCCAAGGAGACCTTCTCGGCCATGTGGCTAGGCATTCTGGGCCTCCTCGAGCTTGGTCGAGAGCTCCAGCCACTCCTCCTCGAGCGCGGGGATTTTCTTCTTAAGCGCGTTGTACTCGGAAAGGCACTCGTCAAAGCGCTTCTGATCGGCGTAGAGCTCCTCTGAGGCCATGAGCTCCATCAGCTCGTCATAGCGCTTGTGGGCGGGCTCGAGGGCGTCCTCGACCTCCTTGAGGCGCTTCTTGGTGGAGCGCAGCGACTTGGAGAGGGCATTTCTCGCCTCGGCCTCGGCGCGGCGCTGCTCCTTGGTCTTGACGTTGCGGCCGGTCTGCGTGGGCGCAGCCGCTGTCTGGGTCTTCGCGGGCTGGGCGGCCTTGGCGGAGCCGGCCTGCTCGCCCGCCTGGGCGGCAGCCTCGAGCTCGGCGCGCTTGAACAGGTAGTAGTCGTAGTCGCCGTCATAGATCGTGACCTGCCCGTCGCGCACGTCGACGACCTTGTTCGCCACCGCGCGCACGAGGTGCTCGTCGTGGCTGATGAGCAGGATGGTGCCCTTGAAGTCCACGAGCGCCTTCTCGAGGACGTCGACCGAGTCGATGTCGAGGTGGTTCGTGGGCTCGTCGAGGCACAGGAGCGGGTCGGGGGCCACGAGCATCTTGGCGAGGGCCAGACGTGCCCGCTCGCCTCCCGACAGCACGCCCACGCGCTTCTCGACGTCGTCGCCCGAGAAGAGGAAGGCGCCGAGCAGGCGGCGCTCCTCGGAGCTCGTCCAGCCGGGAGCCGCCTCGTCCATCTCGGCCATGACCGTGTTGGACTCGGTGAGGGTCTCGAGCTGGTGCTGGGCGTAGTAGGCGCTCGTGACGTTCTGGCCCATCTCGACCGTGCCCGCGTCGGGCTTCTCGAAGCCGAGGGCGAGCTTCATGAGGGTCGATTTGCCGGCGCCGTTGGGGCCCACGAGGGCCACGTGGTCGCCACGGTAGAATGTGGCGTTTGCGTCGGCGTAGACGAGATTGTCGCCAAAGGCCTTGCGGATGTGCTCGAGCGAGACCACCATGTCGCCCGTGCGCGGGGGCTCGGGGAAGCTGAAGCTCACCTTGCGCGAGCTCTCGGGAAGCACCACGAGCTCGCTCTTGATCTGCTCGATGCGCTTCATGCGCTCCTGGGCCTGGGCGGCCTTGGTGGGCTTGTAGCGGAACTTGTCTACGAAGACCTGCATGTGGGCGATCTCGCGCTCCTGGGCGGCGCGCTTGGCGCGGAGCTGCTCGAGGTTGTCCTCGCGCTGGCGCAGGTAGGCGGAGTAGTTGCCCGTGTAGGTGGTGAGGCGGCGGTTCTCAAGGGCCGCGACGTGGCTCACGCAGGCGTCCATGAAGGCGCGGTCGTGGCTCACGAGCAGCACGGCTCCGTCGTAGCCAGAGAGGAACTGCTCGAGCCACTTAACGCTCTCGAGGTCGAGGTGGTTCGTGGGCTCGTCGAGCAGCAGCAGGTCGGGGTGGCGCAGGAGGAGCTTGGAGAGGGCTATGCGCATCTGCCAGCCGCCCGAGAAGTCCTCTGCGGGTTTGTCGAGGTCGTCGACGGGGAATCCGAGGCCGCACAGGATGGCGCGGGCGCGGCTCTCGAGCTCGTAGCCGCCCAGGCGCTCGAAGCGGTCCTGGGCGTGGCCGTACTCCTCGAGAAGTGCGTCGAGGCCGCCGCCCTCGCCGGCGTTGGCGATGGCAGCCTCGAGCTCGGAGATGCGCTCTCCCAGATGGCGGATCTCGGTGGCGGAGGCCATGACCTCCTCGAGGGCGGTGGCATGGCCGGCGAGCTTGGCCTCCTGCTCGAGGTAACCAACCGAGGTGCCCTTCTGGAAGCTTACCGTTCCCTCGTCGGGGGTCTCGACGCCCATGATGATCTTGAGCAGCGTGGTCTTGCCAGCGCCGTTGGGACCCACGAGGGCCCAGCGCTGGCCGGCGTTGAGCTGAAGCGTGGCGCCCTCGTAAAGGGTGCGGCCGCCGAATGATTTGGATACCTTGTCGGCAAGAAGAATCAAGGGAGCTCCCGTTTAGGTCGAGAGGGGCGTGGCGTGGCTAGTCCTGGCAGAGGTGGATGGCGAATCCCGCGATCTGGTCGTTGAAATAGACGAGCTTGGTGGAACCATCGGGGTTGAGGGCGCGAGAGGACTCATTGATGGTGAAGCCACGGCCCTCGAACCACTCTTCCGCGGCGACGATGTCGTTGACGCCAAAGCCGATGTGCCCCTTCTCTCCCCTGCCGCAGCCGCTCATGACCTCGACGAGCGTGTCGGCGAAGACAGAGACGGGCGTGGGGTTGGGCTCGAGGCCCATGAGGGTCTGGAAGAGCCCGGCGATCTGAGAGGCCTCCTCGGCGCTCGCGACGTTGATGCCCACGTGGGCAACGTGCAGGCCAAAGGCCTCAACGGGGTTGGTGATGGTGTCGCTCATGACGCCCTCCTGGTTACCTTGTTGGTACTTCCGTGCCGTCGTGCGATACAAAAAAGGCCGGGACAAATGCCCCGGCCTCCTCGATTATGGTGGAGATAAGGGGGTTCGAACCCCTGACCTCGTGACTGCCAGTCACGCGCTCTCCCAACTGAG
>UQSV01000033.1 GCA_900543875.1 uncultured Coriobacteriaceae bacterium
CACCGCGGTTGCCGCCACGGTCGCCGCCGCGGAAGCCGCCGCGCTCCTCGCGGTCCTCGTCGAGGCCGAGGGCAACGAGCGGGTCGATGACCTTGTCGAGAAGGGCGGAGAGCTGCTCCATGTCCTCGGCGGAGAGGCCGGGGACGAGGGCCTCGCCCTTGCGCTCGAGGGCCTCGGCGCGCTCGACGGCGCCCTCGTCGGCCATGATGACGACCTTGCGCATGTCGGGCTCGGAGGGCTCGATGCGGGCCACGACGTCGTTCTTCTCGGCCTCGGCCATCATCGCGTCGAGCTCGCGAAGGCGCATGCCCAGCAGCTCGGACATCTCCTTCTGCTCCATCTTGGGCTTGAGCTGCAGGAGCTTGATGGCGCGGACGAGGGCGCTGGACTTGTTGCCCTTCTCCTCCTGCTCGCGGCGCTGCACGGCACGGCGGCAGCGAAGCAGACGGGCGGCCTTGTTGGCCTTGTCGAACAGGACGTCGTCGGCGCTGGCCTCCTCGGCCTTGGGCTGCTCCTCGACCTCGGGGGTCTCGACGGCCTCGGCCTGCTCCTCGGCAGCCTCCTCGGTGGCCTCAACCTGCTCCTCGGCGACCTCGGCCACGGTCTCGTTGTTCATCTCGTCGTTCTCGAACTGGGACATCATGTCTCCTTCTTGCGCCTCGCTGGCGCTCATCTGGCGCATCACTTGCGCCCTCATGCCGGATTCCTCAACTCAGATCATCTATGTCATTCGTCACTGTGCCCCTTCCGGGGCGCCCGGCACCAGCGGACTAGTTTAAGGCCCAACCTGCGAAAACGCCGCGCGGCGGCCACATTCACCGAAACGCCAAGACGCGTGCGGCCACGTTGTCGCAGCCGCGCGCGTCCCGCGCGTTGGTGTGGATTTTGGTTGAGCGGGCCGCCCGCCTACTCCTGGCGGTAGGTCGAAAGGAAGTCCGCGAGGTCGTCCATGCACTCGGCGAGGACCTCGATGCGCGGCAGGTAGACCACGCGGAAGTGGTCGGGCTGCTCCCAGTTGAAGCCGCCGCCGCGCGTCACGAGGATCTTCTTCTCGTGCAGCAGGTCGAGGGCGAACTGCTCGTCGTCGTGGATGTTGAACTTCTTGACGTCGATCTTGGGGAAGATGTAGAAGGCCGCCTTGGGCTTCACGGCCGTAATGCCGTCGATCTCGTTGAGGGCGCGGTAGACAAAGTCGCGCTGCTCGCACACGCGGCCGCCCGGGCGCACGTACGTCTCGACGCTCTGGTAGCCGCCCAGCGCCGTCTGTACGATCGACTGCGCGGGCACGTTGGAGCACAGGCGCATGTTCGACAGCATGTTAACGCCCAGGATGAAGTCCTTCATGCAGCGCAGGTTGCCCGACAGGATCATCCAGCCGATGCGATAGCCGGCGATCATGTGGCTCTTCGACAGGCCGGAGAACGTCACGCACGGCACGTCAGGGGCAAGCGAGGCGATCGAGACGTGCTCCACGCCGTCCATGCACAGGCGGTCGTAGATCTCGTCCGAGAAGATCATGAGCTGGTGGCGACGGGCGAGGTCGACGATCTGCTCGAGCACCTCGCGCGGGTAGACGGCGCCCGTGGGGTTGTTGGGGTTGATGATGACGAGGGCCTTGGTGCGGTCGGTGACCTTGGCCTCCATATCGGCGAGGTCGGGGTACCAGTCTGCCTGCTCGTCGCACAGGTAGTGGACGGGATGGCCGCCGGCGAGCGTGGCGCAGGCCGTCCACAGCGGGTAGTCGGGGCTGGGGATGAGGATCTCGTCGCCGTCGTCGAGCAGGGCGTGCATCGAGAGCTGGATGAGCTCGGATACGCCATTACCGGTGTAGATGTCCTCCATGTTGACGTTGGGCAGACCCTTGACCTGCGCGTACTGCATGATGGCCTTGCGCGCGGAGAACAGGCCGCGCGAGTCTGAGTAGCCCTCGCACTCGGTGAGCTGCTGGCGCATGTCCTTGACGACCTCGTCGGGCGTGCGGAAGCCAAACGGGGCGGGGTTGCCGATGTTGAGCTTGAGGATGCGCTCGCCCTCGGCCTCCATGCGAGCCGCCTCGTCGACGACGGGGCCACGGACGTCATACAGGACGTTATCGAGCTTGTTGGACTTCTTGAACTGCCTCATGGGGATGCTCCCTGTCGTTGGGGCCGCGTGGCCCTGGATGCCAGTGGTGGGCGACGCCAGGCGCGTCGCAGGTGTGGGTGCGGCCGCGGGCCGCGCGCTAGCTCGCGCCTCCTGGCCGGGCTGGGTGCCCGCAAGCCATTCGGCCGAGGTGCCGAGCAGCCTCGCGAGCAGGGCGAGCGCGGCGGGACGAGGCTCGACCTTGCCACTCACGTATTGGCTGACCTGGCTCTTCCCAAGCTTCTCGCCCGCCTCGCCGGCAAGGCGCACGAGGTCTGCCTGCTTGAGGCCCGCCTCCTCCATGGCTTGGACGAGTCGCGTTGCAAAGGGTTCCTGCTCCATGTCCTCGCCTCCAAAAGTTCAATTTGAGCGGATTTTGACCCGCTTTCGTGGCATAAATTGAACTTACATGCATCGCTAGTTCAATTTTGAACTCACCCTAGCACACAAAATTGAACTCACGGCCATCCCGAGCGAAAAAGACGCGAGCGGGCGCGTTTTGTGGACATGCGGTGACAGCTTCCCGGCAAGGGGGTGCCCCGCCCCATCATTTGTTGACCGCTCAACATCCAATGTCTACAATCCGCTAGATGTTACCTAGTCAACATATCGAGGTACGGCCCGCCCACTACCTCTCAAGGAGTCCCATGAACCCACTGCGCACGGCCTGGTGCCGCACCTACCAGGCGGCCTTTCGCCTCGTCCTGCCCGTCCTCCCCTACCGCGAGCCCACCATTCTCCACGGCGTGGAGGAGGTGCCGGCCGCCCTTGCCAAGGAGGGGGCACGCTCGGTCTTGCTCGTGACCGACCCGGGCATCGCGCGCCTTGGCCTAACCAAGGGCCTTGAGCAGGCACTTTCTCGCGCGGGCATTGACTGCGCGGTCTTTGACGGAACGGTTGCCAACCCCACGGTCGCAAACGTAGAGGAGGCGCTGGGCATCTACCACGACGCCCGCTGCGAGGCCATCATCGGCTTTGGCGGCGGCTCGGCCATGGACTGCGCCAAAGCCGTGGGCGCACGCGTGGCCCAGCCCGCCAAGACGGTGGGGAGCATGCGCGGCCTTTTGCGCGTGCACCGCGGGCTGCCCACGCTCGTTGCCGTACCCACCACGGCAGGCACCGGCAGCGAGGTGACGCTCGCCGCCGTCATCACCGACGAGAAGACGCGCTACAAGTACCCCATCAACGACTTCTTCCTCATTCCCTCCTACGCCGTCCACGACTGGCGCCTCACGCAGGGACTTCCCGCCGCCATCACGGGGCAGACGGGCATGGACGCGCTGACCCACGCCGTCGAGGCGTTCATCGGACGGAGCACCACGGCCCACACGCGTCAGATGGCGCTCGACGCCACGCGCCTCATCCATGACAACCTGCTCGACGCCTACCGCAACGGCAGCGACGGGCAGGCGCGCACCAACATGCTCACCGCGGCCTACGAGGCGGGCATCGCCTTCACGCAGTCATACGTGGGATACGTCCACGCCATCGCCCACAGCCTGGGCGGCCGCTACGGCATCCCGCACGGCCTCGCCAACGCGGTGATCTTGCCGCACGTCCTGCGCGCCTACGGCGAGAGCGCGGCGCCAAGGCTCGCCGTCCTTGCACGACACGCGGGCATCTGCCCCAGCGAGACGCCCGATGCCGAGGCCGCCCGACGCTTCGTCATCTGGGTCGACGAGATGAACGGGCAGCTGGACATCCCGCGCCACCTCGATGGCATCCGCGCGGCGGACGTGCCCGAGATGGCCGCTCACGCAGACGCCGAGGCAAACCCGCTCTACCCCGTGCCCCGTCTGTGGGACCGCGCCCAGCTCGAGGATATGTACCGTATAGTTGCCGGAGGACGCTTCGCCGACGAGCCCTCGCCCACCCAGGCGGACGGGGCGAGCGCCGGGCGGGTAACGACGCAAAGGAGCCAGCAGTGAACGAGCAGCAGATAGCGACCATCGTCGAGCGCCAGCGGTCATACTTCATGACGCACGCGACTATGGATGTGGCCGCGCGCAAGGCCGCGCTCGACCGCCTGCTCGCGGCCGTGCGCGCCCACGAGGACGACATCGCCCGCGCGCTTCACGAGGACCTGGGCAAGTCCTTCGACGAGAGCTACATGTGCGAGATTGGCCTGTCGCTCTCGGAGATTCGCTACCAGCGCGCCCACCTCGCACGCTGGGCAAGGCCGCGCCTGCGCCCCACCGACCTCGCCAACGCCATCGCCACGAGCCGCGTGGAGCGCGTGCCCTATGGCGTGACACTCGTCATGGCGCCATGGAACTACCCGTTCCTGCTCACGCTCGAGCCGCTCGCGGGGGCGCTCGCCGCGGGCAACACCGTGGTCGTGAAGCCCTCCGCCTACGCGCCGGCGTCGAGCGCGGTACTCGCCACCATCTGCGCCGAGGCCTTCTCGCCCGAGCTCGTGAGCGTGGTCGAGGGAGGGCGCGCCGAGAACGAGGCCCTGCTCGACCAGCGCTGGGACAACATCTTCTTTACCGGCAGCGTTGCCGTGGGCAGGCTCGTCATGCAGCGCGCGGCCGCCCACCTCACCCCCGTGACGCTCGAGCTGGGCGGCAAGAGCCCCTGCATCGTCGAGGCAAGCGCAAACCTTGCCGTGGCGGCGCGGCGCATCGCCTTTGGCAAGTGGCTCAACCTGGGCCAGACCTGCGTGGCACCCGACTACCTGCTGGTAGACCGCCACATAAAGGGCGAGCTCATCGAGCTTGTCCGCGCCGAGGCCACCAAGATGTACGGAGACGACGCGCTTGCCAACCCCGCCTTTGGCAAGATGGTCAACGAGAAGCACTTCCGCCGCGTGCTGGGGCTCATCGACCCCGCCAAGGTGGTCATGGGCGGCGGCTCTGACGCCGCCACGCTGCGCATCGAGCCCACCATCATGGACGGCGTCGAACCCGATGACGCCGTGATGGGCGAGGAGATCTTTGGCCCCGTACTGCCCGTCATCGCCTACGACGACCTCGACGAGGCCCTGCGCTTCGTGGAGCAGCGCCCCACGCCGCTTGCCCTCTACCTCTTCACCCAGGACCGCACGCTCGCCCGTCGCGTCATGCGTGACGTCGCCTTTGGCGGCGGCTGCGTCAACGACACGATCATGCACCTCGCCACCTCACACATGGGGTTTGGCGGCATGGGCAACTCGGGCATGGGCAGCTACCACGGCCGCAAGAGCTTCGAGGCCTTCACGCACGAGAAGAGCGTCGTGAGCAAGGCGACGTTCTTCGACGCGCCCTTCCGCTACCAGCCCTACGCCAGCTGGAAGCGCTTCTTCGTGCGCAAGTTCGTGCACTAGCCGCACGCCTCTTGGCCGTCTATGAGGGAGGGGCCGGCGCGACTCGCGCGCCAGCCCCTCTCGGCATATCTATGGAGCAGAAAACCCGTCGCTACACCAGCTTGCCGGCGCAGTGGTCGATGCCGTGCTGCACGACCTCGGCGACCCAGCCGGAGTACTTGCGCGTGCGCGACTCGAACTTGCCGTTCACCAGCGCGTCGAACTTGACGCGAACGAGCTGGAAGCGGCGCACCTCGGTGTCGCGGTCGAGCGACAAGCAGCCCTCGGTGGCCTTGTAGGGAGCCATGGAGGCGACGATCTTGGGGTTGAACATGACCTGCGGGCCGTTGGCGCCCTCGAAGGCAATGATGGCCTTGGAAGAGCCGATCTGGTTCGCGGCAAGGCCGGCGCAGTCCTCGTTGGCAGCCATGGTGTCGAGCAGGTCCCGGGCGACCTCGGCGTCCTCGGCCGTGGCAGGCTCGGCAGGCTTCGCGAGGAACTCCTCGTCCTTGATGATGTCCTTGATCACGTTGACGACCTTTCTTCTGGGCCGCGCGTAAGGTGCGTGGCCACGTGCGTGCCCCTCGATGATACGTGATTGGGGACGTGAGCGCCCGCGCTCATTCGAGGGCGCGCAGGCTGAGCGAGCCATGGTAGCGGCCGTCGACCCCAAATACCGCGTGGGCGAGCATGAGCAGGCGTCCTCCCGAGGTGCCCATCTCGTCCTCGATGGGAATCCACGCCGGGTCGAAGTGGCAGCGGTCGTACATGACGGTCTTGCCCACGGGCAGCCAGACGCCGTTGACCCGCGCGATGCGCATCGAGATCGTGCCGTGGTTCCAGTCGTCGCGCCGGGCCGAGCGCACGTCGAGCACCTCACGCGACATGCCGTCATAGATGTCGACCACCTCGAGCGTGCCTGCGGCCGGGTTCTTGCTTGCGATCGCAAACTCCGAGAACACGTGAGTTGCCGCGACCTGCGCCAGCCGCCCGAGCCGCTCGCGGGGCACCACGGCGGCCTGTTCGGAGATGTAGCGCTCGAGCAGGGTACCGCGCTCGTCAAGGCGGCAGTCAAAGAGCACCCACTCGGAGAAGGTGGCGCTCACCTGCCCCTCAAGCAGCGGGTCTGGGTCTTCCTCGAAGTAGACCGAGGGGCGCACGATCTGCGCGAACGCCTCGGTGGGTGCCTCGATGAACTCGCGCTTTCGCCCGTTCCAATAGTGGGCCATCGTATAGATGTCGTCCTCGACCAGGTCCGTGATGGTCATGGCTTCCTCCGCCTCGCCTTGGCGCCGCCCCGCGCGGCATCCCTTTGCTGGGAGGGTACGGGCCACGCGGGCCCTCAGGCGCGCGAGTCAAAAGAAAGCCCCGGGCGGACTGACACGAACCTGTCCACAACCTGTCCAGATTTGCCGATTTTGGTACAAAATAGCTCCGACCTCGAGAAGAAGCTCGAGGTCGGAGCGTTATGGGTGGGTGTAGGGCGCCGCAACTTGGCGGCAAGGTTTTTTACTCCGCAGGACGGGCCATGATCTCGTCGAGCTCGGCATCGAGCTCGGGGTAGCGCTTGACCTTGAGGCGGTCGGCAAGGCGGCCGCGAGCCATCACGTGCAGCGGCTGACGCAGGGCCGCAAGGTCCTCGAGCGGGTTGTTCGCCACGGCGAGCAGGTCCGCGTCATAGCCCACGGCAACGACGCCCGTGGTATCCCCCAAGCCCAGGAGCTGGGCGTTTACCTGCGTTGCCGTGTGCAGGGCAAAGGCGTTGGAAACACCCACGTACTTGGCAAAGTAGGCAACCTCGCGCCACATGTCGTACTGCGTGACGTAGGGACAGCTCGAGTCGGTGCCCAGGCCCACGGGAATGCCCGCATCGAGCGCCTCGCGGGCGCTCTTGATGATGCCCTCGCACACGATGTCACCGTTGGTCTTCTGGACCTCGGTCGAGTGGGTCTTCTCGGGGTCGAGCATCACGAAGGCCAGCGCCGGCGAGATGGTGCAGGTGACGCTCGCGGGCCTGCCGCTCAGCTGGGCGGTGCCGTTCTGGTACAGGTCGAGAATCTCGGGCGTCATGGGGGCGCCGTGCTCAATCGTGTCGACGCCAGCAGCAAGCGCCACCTGCACGCCCTCGGTGCTCTCGACGTGCGCCATCACAGGCATGCCCAGCTCGTGGGCAACGGCGCAGGCTGCAGAGGCAATCTCGGGGGACATGCGCAGCACGCCGGGCTCCCCGGGCTTCTCGGCATCAAAGACGCCGCCCGTCACGAACAGCTTGATGACGTCGGCGCCATGGGCGTAGATGTCGCGCACCATGTCGGCCGCCTGTTCGGGCGTCTGCGCCACCTGGGCAAAGAGACCGGCCCCGTGACCGCCCGGCACGGTGACGCCCGTGCCCGGGGCCACGATGCGCGGACCCACGCACTTTCCCGCCTCGATGGCGTTGCGCACCGCGATGTCGCCGTAGAGCGGGTCGCCCGCGCCGCGCACGGTGGTGACGCCGCTCGCAAGCTGGTTCTGGGCCGAGCCACGGATGATGCGATGCAGGATGGCGCGGCCAATGGGGTTGTCGAGCTTCTTCATGAGCGCGCCGGCATCGCCCGAGCTCACAGGCTTGCCCGAGCCGCAGAAGTGCACGTGCATGTTGACGAGTCCGGGCATGAGGTAGGCGCCGCCCAGGTCGATGGTGCGCCCGCCCTGCGGTGCCTGGGCGATTGCGGCAGGCTCGATGCGGGAGATCTTGCCATTCTCGACGGCCACGGCCATGTTGCGCTGTGGCTGCATGTCCTTAGTTCCATCGAGAATCGTTGCGTTGACGAACAGCGTCGGACGCGTATCAGCGGCCATGGGGGCTCCTTGTCGTTGGACGTGTGGAGCTAGGGTACCCGTTATGTAAAGCCACAAGGCAGATGGTTCGGCGGCGTGCGAGCAGACCGGGACGAGCGGCCACGCGAGACGTGCGCGAGGAGTCGCAGCGCCACGAGGGCAGATGCCGGCCGGCGACGCCCTAGGGCCGCGGCGCCACGATGACGTCGAAGCGCACGGCCTTGCCGGCCACGCTGTGGCTGGGCTTGACGCCCGCAAGCAGCGGCGCCTTGACCGGCCGCTTCACCACGACCTTGCGCGGGCCCGCCGCGATGGCCGCGCCCATGAGGCGCTCGGGGTCTGCGCAGGGAGCCTCGAGGTGGTGGAGCAGCTGGAACTTCTTCTTGACCGCCGCGCTCTTCGTGCGCGCCGGGAACATCGGGTCGAGGTAGACCACGTCGGGCGCCCGGCCGAGCGAGCCCAGCACGCCGACGGAATCGCCCTCAACGAGGCGCATGCGACTAACGATGCCCTCTAGCTGCGGCTCGTTGGCAGCACGGCGCAGAGCGTCAGCGAGCAGCAGGGCAATCACGGGGTCGTTCTCGCACAACGTCACCGCAAAGCCCGCAGCGGCGAGCAGCAGCGAGTCCTCGCCGAGCCCCGCCGTGGCGTCAATGACAACGGGCTCGCCCGTGCCCTTGACGCGCGCCGCCCTCACAAGCAGCTCACGGCCCAGACGGTCTTGCCGCAGGCGGGGAAGAAGCTCGCGGAAGTCCTCGACGAGCTCCATTCCGTCGGCACACAGCCCCAGGGCATCTCCAACAAACCGCAGCTCAACGCCGCGCGGCAGCTCAAGCTCGCTTGCCCTGCTCGCAATCTCATCTTTCTCCACGGGCTCTTCCCTCCTCATCCGTTGGCTTCGATTCTATCGCCCCGCCCTGCTGCGGGCGCCTGATAGAATGGCGCCGTTACGAGGAGGGCTTATGATCAACAGCAACGAGCACGCGAGGATCGCCGCGCAGGCCGAGCGCGTCTGTGCCGGAGCCGGCCACGACTGCGCCTTTAGCCGGGCGGGCAGCTCGTGCATGGACAACATCTCGCTGTTCGAGGGCCTTCCCGCGTCGGCGAAGCGCGAGCTTCTCGCACGCGCCCGCCACGCGAGCTATGACGAGGACGACATCATCGTCCACGAGGGCGACCAGATCGAGTCGATCGTCGTGGTGAGGTCGGGACGCATCAAGACCTTCCGCAGCACCTCCGATGGCGAACAGTACGTCCTCGATGTCCTGCACGAGGGCCAGGCCCTCTGGAACGGCATGTTTCTCGAGAAGCACACCTACGGCTACTCGGTGGCGTGCCTCACGCCGGTGCGCCTGTGCCTCATTCACCGCGCCGACGTCGAGCGCATGCTCGCCAACCACCCCGACGTTGCCATGGACCTCATCCGCATAGTGTGCACCGAGCTCAACCGCGCCGAGGAGCGCATCCTCATGCTCTCGATTCGCTCGCCCAGGCGCCGCCTTGCCGAGTACCTGCTCATTCGCGACCGCAGCTGCACAGGACCCGAGATTCGCCTCAAGCTCGAGGACATCGCGAGCTCGGTGGGCCTGCGCCCCGAGACGGTCTCGAGAAACATCGCTCGCTTCGACCGCGAGGGGCTCGTGAGGCGCACCGGCCGCGGCAGGCTGCTCGTGCTCGACCGCGAGGGGCTCGCGCGTGTCTCGGAGGCATAGGGAAGCGGCCGCGCAAGGAGATGCTGGACCGCATCAGGCCGCACGACCAGGCACGGATGTTCGCCGCACCGACGGCGCACAGACCGGCCGCTCACAATGAGCCAAGCACGATATGGGCAACGACGTCGAGGGGCGCGAATGGGGGCCGGCGCCCGCCCCCCAAAGAGGCAGCTTGTTCGCCTATTCGAACGCTCTTTGTGGCGTCTTCATAAAGTTAGCCAGATTAAACAATATTTTTTCGTTATTTGATTTCGGTCAAGGAACTTATCGCGCGCACTCGTTATCTTTTCCGCTGACATCGCAAAGATTGATGGCCCACGGGCCGTCACCGCAAGCTCAGGAGAAGCCATGACGCAGGGGCGCGTTCACTCAATGGAGTCGTTTGGCTCGGCCGACGGGCCCGGCGTTCGCTTCCTCGTCTTTCTTCAGGGCTGCCCCATGCGCTGCCGCTACTGCCACAACCCCGACACCTGGGCGGGCAAGGACTTCCAGCTCATGGATGCCAACGAAATCCTCGACCGCGCCGAGCGCTACCGCAGCTACTGGGGTCCCGAGGGCGGCATCACCGTCTCGGGCGGCGAGGCCCTCGCCCAGCTCGACTTTGTGACCGAGCTGTTCGAGCGCGCCCACGAGCGCGGCATCAACACCTGCCTCGACTCGTCGCTTGCGCCCTTTACCCGCGACCCTGAGTGGCTCGCCAAGTTCGACCGCCTCATAGCCGCCTGCGACCTCGTGCTCGCAGACATCAAGCACATCGACCCCGAGCGCCACCGAGACCTCACCGGCCGCGACAACGCCAACATCCTCGACTGCCTGCGCTACCTCAACGAGAAGGGCGAGCCCGTCTGGATTCGCCACGTCCTCGTTCCCGGCATCACCGATGTCGACGAGTACCTCGAGCGCACCCGCGCCTTCATCGAGACGCTCGGCAACGTGCAGCGCATCGAGGTGCTTCCCTACCACACACTCGGCATCTTCAAGTGGGACGAGCTGGGCCTTCCCTATCCCCTGCGCGACGTCGACCCGCCCACGCCCGAGCGCGTGGCTCACGCCGAGCGCATCCTTCGCGGACAGGAGGCGAACTAGCCGAGGCGTCCGCGCACAGACTGTACGGCCGCGCCAAGCGCCCGTGCAGCACGCCAAACCGGTACCCCTCTCGGCGTCGACCGATGCCGAGACAAAGACAGCAGCGCCGAGACTGCTCCCCCAGCAGCGGCGCAAAAAAGGAGGAAACATGCAGCTAAGAGACGAGTGGAGCGGCTTTAAGAGCGGCCACTGGGTGGACGACATCAACGTCCGCGACTTCATCCAGCGCAACTACACCGCCTACGACGGCGACGAGTCGTTCCTCGCCGGCCCCACCGATGCCACCGACAAGCTCTGGGGCAAGGTCCAGGAGCTCCAGGCCGCCGAGCGCGCCAACAACGGCGTCCTCGAGTGCGAGACCGAGATCGTCTCGGGCCTTACCGCCTACGGCGCCGGCTACATCGACAACGACCTCAAGAATCTCGAGCAGGTCGTGGGCCTTCAGACCGACAAGCCGCTCAAGCGCGCCTTCATGCCCTACGGTGGCATCAAGATGGCCCAGCAGGCCGCCGAGAACTACGGCTTCCACGTCAACGACAAGTACAACCAGATCTTCAACGAGTACCGCAAGACGCACAACCAGGGCGTCTTCGACGCGTACACCCCCGAGATGCGCGCCGCCCGCCACTCCCACGTCATCACCGGCCTGCCCGACACCTACGGCCGCGGCCGCATCGTCGGCGACTACCGCCGCGTTGCCCTCTACGGCATCGACCGCCTGATCGCCGGCAAGCAGAACGACCTTGCCCACTGCGGCGGCCGCACCATGACCGACGACATCGTGCGCCAGCGCGAGGAGATCGCCGAACAGATTCGCGCCCTCAAGGGCATGAAGGAGATGGCCGCCGCCTACGGCTACGACATCTCGCAGCCCGCACGCGATGCCCACGAGGCCGTGCAGTGGCTCTACTTTGGCTACCTTGCCGCCATCAAGACGCAGAACGGCGCCGCAATGTCGGTGGGTCGCGTCTCCACGTTCCTCGACATCTACATCCAGCGCGACCTCGCCGCCGGCAAGATTACTGAGGAGCAGGCCCAGGAGCTCATCGACCACCTCGTGCTGAAGCTCCGCATCGTCAAGTTCGCCCGCATCCCGTCCTACCAGGCGCTCTTCTCGGGCGACCCGGTCTGGGCCACGCTCGAGGTCGCCGGCCTTGGCCAGGACGGCCGCCACATGGTCACCAAGAACGACTACCGCTTCCTGCACACCCTCGAGAACATGGGCCCCGCCCCCGAGCCCAACCTCACGGTGCTCTACAGCAAGCGCCTGCCCGACAACTTCCGCAAGTATGCGGCCAAGATCTCGGTCAACACGTCCTCGATCCAGTACGAGAACGATGACGTCATGCGTCCGGTCTGGGGCGACGACTACAGCATCTGCTGCTGCGTATCGGCCACCGAGACGGGCAAGGAGATGCAGTTCTTTGGTGCCCGCGCCAACCTCGCCAAGGCGCTCAACTACGCCATCAACGGCGGCAAGGACGAGAAGTTCCTCGACAAGCAGGGCAACCACATGCAGGTGGGCCCCGAGTACGCGCCCATCACGAGCGAGTACCTCGACTATGACGAGGTCATGCACAAGTTCGACCTCATGATGGACTGGCTGGCCGACCTCTACGTCAACATCCTCAACCTCATCCAGTACATGCACGACAAGTACTACTACGAGGCCGCCGAGATGGCCCTCATCGACACTAACGTGCGCCGCACGTTCGCCACGGGCATCGCCGGCTTCTCCCACGTCGTCGACTCGCTGTGCGCCATCAAGTACGCCAAGGTCAAGACCGTGCGCGACGAGCAGGGCGTCGTCGTCGACTACGAGGTCGAGGGCGACTTCCCCAAGTACGGCAACGACGACGACCGCGCCGACAACGTTGCCGTGTGGCTGCTCAAGACCTTCATGGGCAAGATCGCCAAGCACCACACCTACCGCAACTCCGAGCCCACGACCTCGATTCTCACGATCACCTCGAACGTCGTGTACGGCAAGGCCACCGGCGGCACCCCCGACGGCCGCAAGGCGTTCACCCCGTTCGCGCCGGGCGCCAACCCCGCCTACGGCGCCGAGCAGAACGGCCTGCTCGCCTCGCTGAACTCCGTCGCCAAACTTCCGTATGAGTACGCGCTCGACGGCATCTCCAACACCCAGACGATCAACCCGAGCGCCCTGGGCAACGACCTCGACCAGCGCGTCACGAACCTCGTGAACGTCATGGACGGCTACTTCGCCAACGGTGCCCACCACCTCAACGTGAACGTCTTTGGCGTCGAGAAGCTCAAGGACGCCATGGAGCACCCCGAGAAGCCCGAGTACGCCAACTTCACCATCCGCGTCTCCGGCTACGCCGTGAAGTTCATCGACCTCACGCGCGAGCAGCAGCTCGACGTCATCGCCCGCACCTGCCACGACAGGATGTAGTCGGGACCGACGCCACGACAGCCACTCGGCCGGTAGGACGCCCGCAGGTCACACGACCCGTGGGCGTCCTTTTTGTCTTGGGACACTTAAGCCCGTAGCCTTTCTGTCCCACTTTTCCTGCGGTTTGGGACACTTTAGCCCGTAGCCTTAGTGTCCCAATAGGCGGGCAACCGTGCTTTTAGACACTCCGGTCAACCTCTCGATCTGTCGAACAGAGAGACCGACGGCACCGAGACGCGAAATTGATGCGTCTCTCTTGGCCCGCGGGAGGCTTGAGACGGCGCCGGGCTCAATACCGCCCAGCGCGGCCCTCGCAACGTCTAAGGCAACGGACGCCGGCATGGCCCTATGCCCGCTCCCAAATTCAGCGTCTTCCGTCGTGCACGCCTGGCTCCCGCCAAGATGAGCGTGGAATTCACGGAACCCCTCAGCTCCGCCAAACAGCTCCAGGAGCTCCGTAGCCGGAGCTCCGTCGTCCGCGCAGTAGAGAAACTCGCCATAGCTAGACCAGGGATAGTCACAGGATGTCGAGTAGCCCGCCTTCCAGGGGTTCTGATGGATGTAGCGGATAACGGCGGCGAGCTGGGCATCCGTCTCGATGGGAACGCTCTTGTATCTGCCCTGGAAGAGATGTCCCACGCGAGCGTGTCTCTTGTTGAAGTACATCGCATAAGATGAGCTTAGGAGCCGCATTGAGATTGCGATGTCGGCAAGCTCACCTGAGATGAGCAGATGAACGTGGTTGTCCATCAGACACCAAGCGATTAGGGTCACGCCACTGTCCGCAGAGAATGATGCGCGCATCACGTCGATGTAGTGCCGCCTGTCCGCGTTGTCTTCAAATATGATTTGTTTTCACGACCCACGGCTCATGACGTGATAGACGCCCGAGCGCGCACCCTTCCGCTTCCCCATGCCGTACCCCTCCCCTAAGTTTTAGCAGGAGAAGTTATCACAGGCCTTGCGCACAGAAACCCAGACTCGCGCTTTATTCGGTAGCCGCAGATGCAATATCGAGATGGGACAGAAAGACTACGGGCACATCTGTCCCAAACCGCAGGAAAAATGGGACAGAAAGGCTACGGGCTAATTTGTCCCAGGCTACTTGTGGTAGGGCTCGCCGCGACTGATCTTGCAGGCGCGGTAGAGCTGCTCGAGCAGGACCACGCGGGCGAGATTGTGGGGCAGGGTGATGGGGCCAAACGAGAAGGTCTCGTTGGCACGGGCCCTCACCTCGGGCGACACGCCGTCGGACCCGCCGATGACAAACGTGAGGTCGCTCTTGCCGCGCAGGGCGAGGTCGTCGAGATGGGCCGAGAAGTCCTCGCTCGAGCGCTGCTTGCCGTCGATCGCGAGCAGGATCACATGCGAGCGCGGCGCAATCGCGGCCAATATTGCCTGACCCTCCTTGGCACGCGCCCCGTCGACGCCGCCGGCACGTGCCGGGTCGACGTCTGCCACCTCGCAGACCTTGACCTTGGCGTAGGCGCCCAGACGCTTGACGTACTCGGCGCAGGCTTCCGTCCAGAAGCGCTCCTTGAGCTTGCCCACGCACACGACGGTGTAGTTCATGCGCTCCACCTTTCAAAGCAAGCGGCCCGCCATCATCGCCCAAGATGGCAAGGGCCGCCCAGCATACAGTAGACTCGAGACAGCAAACACGTACGAGAAGGACCACCGTGGGCAGCAAGAAGAGACAGGCGCGCAAGGCGCAGAGGGAGGCCTTCGAGCAGTCGCTCGGCGACGAGCTCGGCAGCCTCTTTGCCCGCGAGGACGAGCGCCGCCGCCAGGCAGACGAGCAGCGCGAGCAGCAGCTGCGCCACAAGGCCTGCGAGCGCAAGAAGCGCTACCCCACGCAGGGAGACGCCAAGTTCGCCATACGCGACTGCGAGCGTCACGGCTCGCGCGACCTGCACTGCTATCGCTGCCCCTACTGCAACGGCTGGCACCTCACGCACAAACCAGCGAGGTAGCGGGCGCCATGTGGGGCGGCGGCATTGCCACTCCCGCACGATACGGGCCGCGGCCCACTAGACCAGCTTGATCTTCTCGATGTCGTCGCGGGAGCTCTCGCGATAGAGCGAGAAGCGGCGGCCGATGACCTGCACGACCTCGGAGTGGGTGCGCGAGGCGAGCTGATCGGCAGCCTCGCGAACGGACAGGCCGGAGCTGTCAAGCACGGAACACTTGATGAGCTCGCGGGTCTCGAGAACGTCGTTTGTCTGATCGACGACGGCCGGGGCAACGCCCTGCTTGCCCACGGTGACGATGGGGTCGAGGTGGTGGGCCATGCTGCGGAGCTGGCGAATCTGGCGACCGGCAAGGGCCATGTGGTTCCTACTTTCCTTCACGCCCCGCATGCGCGGGGCACCCAAATAACCAGCTAACAATAGTGCATCATCGCGCCGGGCGAGAAGCGCGCCCGCACTCTCCCCCGCCAATACCCACAACCCGGGCCGACTCGCGCGTCATGGGTCCGGCGCAGACCTCGCGCGTCGGCTCGATCCAAAAAGCCGCCCGTGCAAAGAACAAGGCCGAGGCGGGCGCATCAACCGCACGCTCGCCTCGGCCCAAGATCGAGACTTGGGAGCCCGCTACCACTCCCTGCTGGGCTCGGGGCACACGAGCTTGTCGGCGGGAGCACCCGCGGCGTCGGACAGGCTCACGTGACGAATCGCGGGGTCATCGTAGGTGGTGTAGTAGTACGTGCCCGTCTTGGCCGAGAAGCAGCTGGTGTAGAGGGTCTTCTCGAAATCGCCGTTGCCCATGCGAGCGGCGCCCTCGACCATCGCCACGCCCTCGAGCGTGCGAAGCATGCGAATCACGTTGTCGCGCTCGCCGTCCTTCTCGGGATAGTTGGCGTTGAGGAAGGCCGCCTTGACGAATCGGGAGGGCGAGTAGCAGTCGCCCGGAATGCCACGCATGCCGGCACCGGCGCCGTAAGGGGCGAGCTTGGCACCGCGCCACGTGGCCTCTCCGGGGAAGTCGTTCGTGGCCGTGATGTAGCTGCGCAGGTTCTCGAGGTGCCACTCGAGCGAGGGCTGGTTGGCGAGCACGTCAACGGGGTCATCGAGCACGTGCATGCCGTCCTCGCGCGCCTCGACCACGATGCTGCGGGAGGCATCGCCGATGATCCAGTGCAGGTACGAGACGCCCAGACCCTCGCCCGCCGAGGCGCCCACGATGGTCACGTCCCTCAACGCCGCCTCCGCCTCGTCCACGCTCGAGAAGTTCGCGGCAACCCACAGCGGGAACTCGTAGGCGCACACGTTGGTGCGGCCCTCCTCGGGAGCGTCGGCATAGGCCGCGTAGCCCGGGAAGTTGAGGCCCGCCACGGCCAGGCCCGCATCGTTTCCGCAATCGAAGAACATGGGGTAGTTGAGATAGTCAACGCACATGCCAATGGCGGCATGGGCGGCCGGGGCATCATCAAGGAACTGGTAGCGGACCGGGAACCCCTTGGGCATGATGCGGACGCGCTCGCCGTAGCCGCAGCTCCAGTCGAGGTTGCGGCCAAAGTACATCTCGCCGTCCTTGCCGGTAAACCTAACACCCGTGCACATGGGCACTCCCTTCGTTGCGTGTTCGTGCCTGCCACCGATGCCGCAAATCGCGTCGACGGCAGGCGCAGGCGCTCGTTGTACACAACGTTTCTACCCGCCCATGCGCCCGGGCATCGACGCTTCACCGAGTCCGCACACGGACGCGACGGGCCACGTGGCATACTTTGACCTACTCAAACGGAACTGAACGGCCACGCCGCTCACCGCACATCACGCACCATCGGAGCGCACATGGCCATGAAGCACCAGTTCGTTCTCGACGACCTCATCGACAAGATATCTGCCCACCACTACCAGCCCGGTGACCACCTCCCCTCTGCCACGGCCCTCCGCGAGCCGTACAACGTGAGCAAGATAACCGTCAAGGAGGCGCTCGACGAGCTCGAGACGCGAGGCTACATCTCAAAGCGCCGCGGTTCGGAGTCGTTCGTGAAGATGCGCACGTCCACGTTCGAGAACTCGAGCCAGTTTGAGATGGGCCGCCACATGCTTGGCTTCAAGGCCGAGCACGAGGCGCAGGGGCAGACGGTCACCACAGAGGTGCGCGACTTCAACGTCACCGTGCCGCCCAGAATCATTGCCGCGCGCCTGGGCATGGAGCCCGACCGCTTTGCCTATCGCATCGTGCGCGCCGTGCTCCCCACCATTGACGAGTGCGCCTGGCTTGGCGTCAGGGCGGCCTCGCCCCGCCTCGAGGTCGAGCAGGTGGCGTACCTCGACGGCGGACGGCCCTTTGAGTACTCGGTCTCGCGCCACCCCAACGGCCACCAATTCCGCAGCATCGCAACGAGGTAGGACAAGCCCATGAACATGCCCGACGCCAGCAACGACTGGCTCGCCGAAGCCCCGCAAGACGTGCGCGTCACCACCGAACGCCTGCTCGCCGAGGTCGATGCCATGCGCGCCGAACAGGTCATCTACCCGCCGCAGGACGCCATCCTGCGCGCGCTTTCGCTCACCGCCCCCGCCAACGTGCGCGTCGTAATCTTGGGGCAGGACCCCTACCACGAGCAGGGCCAGGCCATGGGCCTTTCGTTCTCGGTGCAGCCGGGAACCAAGCTGCCGCCCAGCCTGCGCAACGTCTACAAGGAGATGGCCGCCGACCTGGGCTGCACGGCTCCCGCCTCGGGAGATCTTTCCTCGTGGGCGAGGCAGGGCGCGCTTCTGCTCAACACCACGCTCACGGTGGTCGAGCACAAGGCCAACGCGCACGCCAAGCTGGGATGGCAGACGCTCACCAATCACGTCATCGAGCGCTGCTGCGAGCTGCCGCAGCCCGTGGTGTTCCTCGCCTGGGGTCGCTTTGCCCAGAAACTCGTCGAGGGGGCGCTCGCGCGCACCGGCGCAGGCGCCACCACGCACAAGTACTGCCTGGCAAGCACCCACCCCTCGCCCCTCTCGGCCACGCGCGCAGCAGGAGAGCTGCCCGCCTTCATGGGCTCGAGGCCCTTCTCGCGCGCCAATAAGCTGCTGGTAGACGCAGGAGCCAGGCCCATCGATTGGACAACCGCAGGCCAATAGCAGGCAAAAAGCAGCATGATACAGGACGTCCGGCTCGAACTCGCGGCCATAGCCCGTGATCGTCACGAACCAGTACTGACCATACGGCTCGAGCGCGTCCATGCGCCCCGGCATGGGCGCCGGGTTCTTGGTGCAAAAACCGATGAGGTCAACCACGTCGGGCGAGAGGTCGTAGCGGGTGACCTGCGCGGGGTTGTAGGGATTGCGCACGAGCGCGTAGCCCTCGCAGATCCGCCGCTCGAGCCACTCCGGATAGAACGCCGGGATGTCCGCGCGCACGCCCGCCTGGATGATCAAGGCCTAGCGCTCCACGGGCTCGAACAGACCCAGCTGCTCGCAGGCCCTGAAGATGCCGTCCTCGCCGGCGGGGGCCGTCACGAGGTCTGCCGCGGCCTTGAGCTCGGGCGCCGCGTTGCCCATGGCCACACCGGTCCACTCACCGGTGAACATCGACAGGTCGTTGATGCCATCGCCAAACACCACGACATCCGCGGGCGCGCCACCCTCGTGGGCCAGGATCTGCCTGATGCCATAGGCCTTGTCGGCCGGCTCCACGAAGATGTACTCCTTCTGGTAGCGACACCACGGAAGCGCGGGCAGCGTCTTGAGCCTGCGCTCGTCGGGCTCGTAGCAGGCGACGTTCACCTTGTAGATCTCTGGGTAGTCACGAGGCTCGAGTCCCGGCACCACGCGCGTCTTCTGGTAGATGTCGTGCGTGAACTCCTCGAAGCGCCCGTCGGGGGTAAAGCGCGTGTCGGAGTTCTCGACCTGGATGCTCCAGGGATAGCCCTTCTCGCGGCACTCGTCGACCAGCGCCACACAGGCGTCGTGGTCGAGCGGACGCACGCCCAGGAACTCGTCGTCGATGGTGACGCCGTAGCCACCATCGCTCACCATACTGTGAAAGCCCAGCTCATGCATGTAGTCGACGGCCAGCGCCTGGGCACGGCCCGTGGCGATGGCTAGGAAGTGACCGACCTCGCGCAGCCGCTCGAGCGCCTCACGCGTGGAGTCGGGAACGTACTGATCGCCGGGCCTGCCAACGGCAAGCGTTCCGTCGATGTCAAAGAACAGGTACTTCTTGTCCATGGAAAGCGCCTCCCGCGAATCAGCCCTGAATCACTGATTCTACGAGAGGCGCTCGCACAAACCCGCATCAAACTATCGAAAACCAGCCAACGCTAGAACGTGACGTTGCCAAACTCGCTGAGCCTGAGCCCCTCGTTGTGCTCGATGGCAAAGTTGAGGTTCCACTCGCTCGTGAACAGCAGCAGCTTGCCGCCGCGCATGTCCTCGACGCGCATGGTGTCGCGCGTAAGCGACAGGGCGCGGACCTCCTTCTCGTCCATCTCGCCCTCGATCCAGCGAATCTCGGAGAAGGGCAGCGGCTGACGGTAGACCTCGACGTGGTACTCGCTCTTGAGACGCTGCTCGAGCACCTCGAACTGCAGCACGCCCACGACGCCCACGACGACGCTCTCCATGCCGGCGCCCAGCTCGCGGAAGATCTGGATGGCACCCTCCTGGGCAAGCTCCTCCATGCCCTTCACGAACTGCTTGCGCTTGAGGGTGTCGACCTGCGAGATGCGCGCGAAGTGCTCGGGGGCAAACGTGGGGATGCCCGCGAAGCGCACCGGCTGCTTGCCCGTGCAGACCGTGTCGCCAATCGAGAAGATGCCCGGGTCGAACAGGCCCACGATATCGCCCGCATAGGCCTCGTCGACGATGGCGCGGTCGTCGGCCATCATCGAGGTGCCCGTCGCAAGCTTGAGGTTGCGCTCGCCCTGCACGTGGCGCGCCGTCATGCCGCGCTCGAACTTGCCCGAGCAGATGCGCACGAAGGCGATGCGGTCGCGGTGGTTCTTGTCCATGTTGGCCTGGATCTTGAACACGAAACCCGAGAAGTCGTCACGGGTGGGCTCGACCGGCTCGCCCGAGATGACGTCGGTGTAGGAGCGCGGGGCAGGCGCCAGGCGCAGGAACTCCTTGAGGAAGGGCTCCACGCCAAAGTTGGTGAGCGCCG
>UQSV01000034.1 GCA_900543875.1 uncultured Coriobacteriaceae bacterium
CACCCAGGAGCTTGGCCACCGCCGCGAGGTCGAGGCCAACTTCGACGCCATCCTCGCGCTGCAGCAGCGCGAGCTCGCCGAGGCCGCCAAGCAGATCGAGCGGGCCGAGGCCCACTGCCACGACCTCGAGGCGAAGCGCAGCGCCAAGGAGGACGAGCTCGCGGCGCTGAGGAAGCGCAACGAGAAGGCGCTCGAACCCTACAAGAAGCTCGCGGATGACTCGCGCACGTCGCTGTCGCGGGCCCAGGCCAGCGCGGCCGAGGCCAGGCGTGCCCTCAAGGTGGCGCAGGCGCAGGCAAACGAGGCGCAGGCCAGCCGCGACTCCAAGCTGCAGGCCGCCCAGCGCGCGGCCGTGAGCGCGCAGAACAAGCTCGCCAAGCTCCAGGACCAGCTCGCCGAGGCCAGGCGCAACCCATCGGCCGGCGCGCGCGGCGTCACATCCAAGAGCGGCGAGGTAGCCGCCGCGCTCGCCGCGCTCGAGCGCGCCCGCGGGGAGGTCACCCGCACGGACCAGGAGACCCAGCAGGCGCTCCAGATTGCCCAGACGCATCTCTACACGCAGCGCAAGTCGCTCGAGGAGGCCGAGGCAGACCTCGAGGCGGCCGGCTCCATCGACCAGGCGCGCCGCGACGAGCACGAGCGCCTGAGCAAGCGCGCCAGCGAAGAGGAGGACGAGGTCAGCGAGGCGATTCTCGCGCTGAACGGCGAGCTCGAGGAGGCAAACGTCGAGCTCGAGGACGCCAGCGGTCGCAGCCAGGCCGCCGCGTCTGCGCTCGAGGAGGCGCGCGAGATCCACGCCCACCCCGAGCTCACCGAGCAGCTCGCCGAGCGCGAGGGTGACGCCCGCGCCCGCCTTGACGAGCAGCGCGCGCTCACCGAGCGCCTCGCCGCCGAGGAGGACGCAGTGCGCGAGCGTACGCAGCACACGCGCATGGTCGTCTACGCCCTCGCGGGCGCGGCCGTCGTCATCGTCCTGCTCGTCGTCCTGTTCGCCGTCGCCGGGTAGCAGAGGGGTCAAATCCCTTTGTCACATCCGCTCCGTTCCAAAGCAAGCGGCCCGAACGCTCAACGCGCTCGGGCCGCTTCTCGTGAGACAGGGTGCCCCACCTCGAATTTGTTGGTGTCCCCTACTCGATGAGCATCGCGTCGCCAAAGCTCAGGAAGCGATAGCGCTCGTCGATGGCCGCGGCGTAGGCGTCCATGATCTGCTCGCGCGTGGCCAGAGCCGAGACGAGCATCATGAGGGTGGAGCGCGGCACGTGGAAGTTGGTGATGAGCGCGTCGACCACGTGGTAGGTGCTGCCGGGCATGAGGTAGAGCTGCGTGGTAGCGTTCTCGCGCACCACGATGTCACCGCGACCGAGCGTGTCGGCCGAGTCAGGGCGGCCCTCAAAGCGGCGCGCCACCATGGCGGGCGCGGCGGCCGGGGCCCCAGCGTCAAAGGCGCTCTCGAGCGAGCGCACCGCCGTGGTGCCCACGGCAACGACCCTGTGGCCCGCGGCCTTCGTGGCATGCACGGCGTCGACCACGTCCCGGGTCACGTGGTAGCGCTCGGTGTGCATAACGTGCTGGGTGGGGTCGTCCTCCTCGACGAGGCGGAAGGTGTCGATGCCCACCTCGAGCTCGACGGTGGCCCAGCCAATGCCGTGCTCCTTGAGGCGTTCGATGAGCTCGGGGGTAAAGTGCAGGCCCGCCGTGGGCGCCGCGGCCGAGTGCTCCTCGTGCATGGCGTAGACGGTCTGGTACTTCTCGGGATCGCCCTCGTAGCTGGTGATGTAGGGCGGCAGGGGCACGTGGCCCGCTGCGTGGATGGCGGCGTCGAGCGTGCGCGGCTCGCCGGTGGCCTCGTCTGTGCCCTGGGGCTCGAAGCGCACGAGGCGACCGCCCTTGGAGTCCTCGACGAAGTCGACGATCTGGCCGGTGAGCACCACGGGTGCGCTCTCGGGAGCGTGCAGGCCGCCCGCGCGGTACTCAATGAGGGCACCGGGCTTCAGGCGCTTACCAGGGTTCACGAGGCACTCCCAGACGTGGCCCATGGCGTCGAGGTCCTCGCGGCGCTTGAGCAGCAGGGTCTCTGAGACGCCGCCGGTCTGGGCCTTGCGACCCACGAGGCGGGCGGGCATGACGCGGGTCTTGTTGGCAACGAGCAGGTCGCCCGGCTCGAGGTAGTCGAGGACGTCGTAGAAGTGGCGGTGCTCGACGGAGCCGCCGTCGGCGATTGGCGTGGCGCCGCCCGTGACGCCCGCGCCACCGTCGCGGTGCAGGACGAGCAGGCGGCAGGAGTCCCTGGGCTCGGCGGGCGCCTGGGCAATCAGCTCGTCTGGCAGCGGATAGTCAAAGTCATCGGTACGCATGGCACAGCTCCTTAGCAGATAATGCAACTTAGCTAGTGTAGCGCTCCCGCGTGGTGGCCCGCCACAATCGGCGCAGGTCGCGTTGGCCGAATGCGCCACAGGCTGGCGACAGGCGACGACGGTCGCCGGACCACTTCCCCTACGACGGTCCAGCGCGCGTGCCAAACGTCCGTAATTATCGAAAGCGCGTGCCAAACGTCCGGAGTTATGGCCTCTGAGCTCGATAATCACACGCGATAAGCACGCACTCCGGGGCAATCGGCATAGACCCCCAGGTTGGGTAGCGTGCTCCTCGTGCGCCAGATTGGCATAAAGCGAGCCGGGCATAGACCTCAGGGTCATGCCCATCCCCCTCAGGTTGGCTAAGGGCTTGAGGTGCTGCAGATTGACATGAAGCGGGGCGGGCATAGACCTAAAGGTCATGCCCGCCCCGCTGAGTGGCAAGATGCTGTGCCTCAGGCCCTTAGGGGCGCTGGCCCATGCCGCCTTCGAGGGTAACCGTCTCTCCGTTCATGTACTTGAAGTCGGGACCGCAGAGCTGGACGACGACGCGGCCAATCTCCTTCTCGACGTCGCCGTAGTGGCCGGCGGGCGGCATGTGGACGTTGGCCTTGAAGGCCTCGGGATAGGCGGCCTCGAAGTTCTCGAGCTGGGCCGTCCAGGCAAGCGGGCAGACGATGTTGACGTTGACGCCGTCCTTGCCCCACTCGTTGGCGGCAACGCGGGTGAGGCCGCGGATGCCCTCCTTGGCGGCGGCGTAGGAGCACTGGCCGTAGTTGCCGAAGAGGCCGGCGCCGGAGGCGAAGTTCACGACGGAGCCCTTGGTCTCCTTGAGGTGCGGGTAGGCCTTCTGCATGTAGAGGAACGTGGCGTAGAGGCCGGAGTAGATGGCGAGGTTGAACTGGTCCATCGTGTGGTCGGCGATCGTGACGCCGGAGGCCGAGGCCTGGGCGTTGTTCACAAGGGCGTCGATGCGGCCGAACTCAGCGATGGCCTGGTCGATGACGTTCTGGACAACGGCCTCGTTGTCCTGGCCGGCGGAGACGTCGGCGGCGACGGGCAGGACCTTGATGCCGTAGTCTGCCTCGAGCGACTCCTTGGCGGCCTCGAGCTTGGCGACGTTGCGGCCGGTGATGACGAGGTTTGCGCCCTCCTTGGCAAACGCGATGTCGATGCCATAGCCGATGGAGCCGGCGCTGCCATCCTTGAGGGTTGCCTTGCCGCCGCCGGTGACGATGACGGTCTTGCCAGTGAACAGGCCCATGTCTGCCTCCCAGATCGTCGGCTCCAAGCGCTTCTGCGTGGTTCGCCAGGGGCCTCAAACCGTATCCCAATCGATTCTTGATACCGACGGCCTTCCGGACGAGCGGGGCGACAGAGCCACGCGGGCGGCAGGTGCGGCGGCGAGCGGTAGCCATGCGGCCGCGAGCGGCACGCCTCCGTGGCGCCGCTCTTCTCGCACCCCTATAACGCTGCAGGCCAGACGCTCGCGGCACACGATTGGCGCAGCTAGCGAGACGCCTTCCTCGCCTCGGCCTTCGCACGCTTTCGCTCGTCGCGGCGCTCGTGGCGCTCGATCGCCGCCTCGGCAGCGGAGAAGCGGCAGCCGCAGTAGTTCTGGCGATACATCCCCAGCTCGCGGCTCTCGCGCGTGGCGTCGGCATAGAAGGGGCGCCAGTCGCGGATGACGGGCACGAGGCCATGGGCGGCAGCCTGGCGCTCGAGAATCTGCGAGCAGTCGTCGAATAGCTGATAGGGCGAGACGGCAAGGGTGGTCGAGATGTAGGTAAAGCCCAGATCGCGGGCCGCGACGCAGGCCTGGGAGAGACGGATGGCGTAACAGGCTCGGCAGCGGGCCTCGCGGTTAAACCCCAGCGGGGCGCAGGCGCGCTCCCAGGCCTCGCGCTGCTCGGCGGCCGTCTTGGTGCCCACCAGCCCGCTCCCCGCGCCGCGCTCGCAGCGCACCACAGCGATGCCCTTGGCATCTGCCCAGGCAAGCAGGGTCGCCAGGCGCAGGTCGTGCTCGGCGACGGGCTGGATGTTGGGATTGTCCCACAGGATGGTGGGCTCAAAGCCCTCCTCGCGCAGGTGCTTCAGGGGCTCGAGCGAGCAGGGACCGCAGCAGGCGTGCAGGGCAAGAGGCGTCACGCGCGCTTCCCTCCCTCAGGGTTGGGCGTAACGCGAGCAGCGAGCTGCTGCTCGTAGAGGCTGCTCGCGCTCGAGAAGTCGCCGGGCAAGACCACGCTCGAAGAGCCCTTCTCGGCAAAGGACTCCATCATCGAGACCCACTGGGTGAACTCGAAGAGGCGGTTTGCCTCCTCACTCGAGAGCTCCGAGCCCTTGATGGTGTCGATCGACTCCTTGATGCCACGGGCTATGGCAATGCGCTGGTCAGCGATGCCCTTGCCTTCGGCAGCCATGGCCTCGGCCTTGGCCTGGGCGGCGATGACGGTCTTGGCGCGGGCTGCCTCGGCGTCATTGCGGGCGCTCTCGAGGTTGTTCTTGGACGCCACGATGCGGTTCATCGACTCCTGGACCTCGGCCGGCAGGCGAATCGAGGTGATAAGGGTCGTCACGAGTACGTAGCCGTAGTCGAGCATCTTGGTGGCCACGACCTCATCGATGGCAGTGGCGATGGCATCCTTCTCGGAGAAGACCTCGTCGAGCGTACGGTTGGGAATCTGGCTGCGCAGGGCGTCTGCCAGGTAGTCCTTCATCTGGCTCACGGGATCGGTGAGGGTATAGAAGCTCTTCCAGATGCCCGACTCCGCGCCCATGTTGGCGTGCGTGGCGTCAACGTGGTACTGGATCGAGACGTCGAGCTCGATCGTGACGTTGTCGCGCGTCTTGGCGTCAAACGTCATGTGCTGGTCCTCGGTCATGAGGTCGACGTCGTGGGCGGTGTCGATGAAGGGGATCATGACGTGAAAGCCCGGGCCCTTGATGCCGCAGAAGCGACCCAGGCGCTCGATGATGGCAACATGCTGCTGACGCACGACGTAGCCGCAGCGCACCGCGACCACGACGACGATGATGACGAGAACGATGAGGGCCATGATGACTCCTTGGTCTTGCGGCCGGCGACTTGTTCCGGCCAATTGAGGGAGACTATAGCGCAGTTGCGTGACACTAATCCGCGTAGTCGAAGTCCTCGAGCATGCGGGCCGCCGAGTCGCTCATCTCGCGCGAGAAGCCCGAGTTCCACTTGCGGCGGCAGAAGGCGCCAAGCCAGGCCTCGAGGCCGTCGTCGGGGTCTGAGGTGTGGCCCTCCTTCTGGGAGAGCACGCCGAGCAGCTCTTCGTCGGGCAGGTCCTGGTAGCTGTTCTCGAAGACCACGCTCTCGAGGTCAAAGCGGCGCGGCTTCTTGCGCTCGAGCTGGTGGGCCGTGGGGTGTCCCATCACGAGCAGCGCCGCAGGCACCACGTAGCGGGGGCACCCCAGCAGCCTGCTCTGTTCCTCATGCCGCTCGAGGATGTCGCCGATGTAGCACGAGCCGATCCCCAGGGAATGAGCCGCAACCACGGCGTTTTGCGCCGCACACATGACGTCCTCGAGGGCAAGCAGCGCGTCTCCCTTGCCGGGGCGGCGGGGAGCGGCGCCCGCAAGCTCGAAGGCGCGCCACCAGCGGCGAACGTCGATGCAGAAGACGAGGACGAGCGGCGCCTTGGCGATGAAGGGCTGGTCGTCGCAGGTGTGGGCAAGCGCCTGCTTGAGGGTGGGGTCGCGCGCCACGATGATGCTGTAGAGCTGCTGGTTGCCGGCAGTGGGCGCCTGGCAGGCGGCCTCTAGGATGGCGCGCTCGTCGGCCTCGCTCACGAGTTCGTCGGTGAAGGCCCGCGTGGACTTGCGAGCAAAGAGCTGTGACATGACCTCGTTCATGGAAGATCCTCTCGGCATGTGCGGGACGGCGGGGTGTCCGCAGGGGCCCGAATGTGTAAGACACTCATAAGCTACTTTTCGACTTTGTTAACGTCTAGCTCGCGAAACACAGATGCAACGAACGCACTGGATTATATGCGCAAGCTCGGCGTGCGGAGAGGTTTTACCCTTCCTCCCTTCCCTCTCCGCACGCCGCACGGGCTTGTGGGCCCGCTAGTCCTCCGGTGCAACGTAGGAGAAGTACTCCGTCTTGCCCGAGAGAACGTCGTCGTAGAATTCCTGTTTCCAATCGATGTAGTCAATCGCCGCCTGAATCTGCTCCATCTGGCGCTCGAGCTCGGCATGCTTGGCCGCGAGGAACGCCTTGCGCTCGGGGATCGTCGCCTTGCCGCGCACGCACAGGTCCAGGTAGTGCTGCATCTCGGAGATGGACATGTTGCAGCGCTTGAGGCACGAGAGACTCTTGGGCCATGCGACGTCGCGGTCGTCGAACACGCGGCGATTGTTGGCGTCACGCTTGACGTTGGGCACCAGGCCGCGGTTGCAGTAGAACTTGAGCGTCTCGTAGGTCATGCCGCACTCCTCGCACACCTCCTTCATGGTGTGGAGCTTGCCAGCGGCGACGGGGCCGGCGGGCGGCCTCATGGCGGAGGCCGCGGGAACGGGGTTGCGGGCGGACATCCGTCAGCTCTTTAGCGTACATAAGTCATAAAAGCGGGCCCGTCTCGGCAGCAAAAGTGCTGTTGGCCAAGGCGGGCCGCAAACTTATGTGCGCTAACCGGACAATCTTGTTGGGAACCTTGGCACCGCTCTCGATGCCAAGATAGTCAGAGATCGCCATCGTGTCGAGCGTGGCAAACGAGACCGTGAACGCGCCCGTCTTGAGCAGGTTCTCGATGGTCTTGTGCTGCGAGATGAGCAGGCTATCGTGTCGTAGCTCGACTGCATACCCCAGGCGGCGCTCATCGCGTTGGGGATGCCGTCCTCAGTTCGTAGGTTGTTCCCGTTCGCGAGCTCCTATTTCTGGACCGCGTCGGCGTCGACCTCGTTGAAGATCCACGAAGAAGCCTCGTCAGCCACGTGGTAGTAGGCGTGCCGTGGCAGGGCGTTTACGCGTGCCATCTCGTCTGCGGTGAACTCGAAGTCAAAGATGCCGAGGTTGTCGGCCATGTGGACGGAATTGGTTGTCTTGGGGAAGACGACGTTGCCCTCCTGGACGTGCCAGTGAGGCCCTGCCTACGCCTCGCCGCGATAGCGGGCGACGGGCGCCAGGGGCACGGTGCCAAAGATGCGCTCAACCGCGGCCTCGTAGTCGGCGACCTTCTTCACCGATCTCACGCGCTTGCGCACGGCTCGCTCATTGGCAAAGGCGCAGCTCGCGTAGAGCCACCACTCCTTCATGCGCATGACGGCGTTGCCGCCCATCTCGTCCAGGTAGGCGCCATACAGGGTGTCGTGGAAGTGGCGCAGCTCGACGGCGGTCGCGGCGGCGCCGCCGCGCACCATGCGCGGCAGGGCGGGGTTCGCAAGCACGCCGCGGCCCAGCATCACGTGGCGCGTCTGGGGATAGCCGCTCCTCAGGCGCTCGAAGTCCTCGACCGAGAAGATGTCGCCGTTGTAGGCAACGTCAAACGGCGCCGCCTCGAGCGTGCGTCCGTAGGGCTCCCAGCGCGGGGCACCGCAGTAGGCGTCTCGCTGCAGGCGCGGGTGGACGATGAGCTCGGCGAGCGGACAGCGGCAGAAGACGGCAAGGATCTGCTCGTACTCCTCGTCGCACTCGATGCCAATCCTCGTCTTGACCGAGACCGGCAGCGGCGAGCGTTCGCACACGTCTTGGAGAAACGCCTCGAGCTCGCCCGGCTCGCGCAGAAATCCCGAGCCCTTGCCCTTGGAGACCACGGTGCCCGAGGGGCAGCCCAGATTGAGGTTGACCTCGCGATAGCCCATCTGCGCGAGCAGCCCAGCGGCCCACACGAAGCGGTCGGCATCGCGGGTGAGCAGCTGCGGAGTCACATCGAGCCCCTCGTTGGCCTGCGGGTCGAGCTCCTTCTTGGCACGTCCCCCGAAGCCCTTGCCCACGTGCGGCGGCGCCACAAAGGGCGTGTAATAGCGGCTCAGAGGGCCAAAGCAGGCGGCGTGGACGCGCCTGAACACGTGGCCCGTGACCCCCTCCATGGGGGCAAGCGACAAGATCATCTGGTTTTCTCCCCCCACTCCACCGGCTGGTCGGGAATTCTAACCGAGCAACGGACAGGCCATGCCAGGCAATCGGGCGGCGACAGGCGCCTCGCCCAGGTGGCCGGCAGCCAACGCGGCGGCCGACAAGCGGCACGTCCAAGGATAGGCTCCGGCGGGCGCCCAGGCCAACGCCCTCGCGCAAATTCCGCGCATTCCCAACTTGTGCGTTAGTAACAACCGGTTGTTAGGATGGGCGGCACCGCTAGGACCAGGCCCATTGCCCAACGAGAGCG
Source organism: uncultured Coriobacteriaceae bacterium (assembly GCA_900543875.1). Taxonomy (GTDB): domain Bacteria; phylum Actinomycetota; class Coriobacteriia; order Coriobacteriales; family Atopobiaceae; genus Parolsenella. Next base: position 8,705 of record UQSV01000034.1, read on the forward strand.
AGAGGAACATGAAGGACTTTTCGCTTCGCAACGACACCAGGCTGCCGATACGCAACGACTCCGTGCCCGAGCTCGCCGCGCTGTGCGCGGACAGGCGCAGGCTGCTTGTCTACGGCGACGGCTCCGTCAAGGAGGCAGGCCAGCATGTCTCCCTTGCCGGCATCGACGCCCTCGAGACCTTTGAGCGCGAGATGGACCTGCCCACGCACCTCTCCGAGCTGGGCGGCGACGTGAGCGACGAGACGCTGCGGCCGTGGCCAACACCGTCGTGCTCACCGGCGCCTGCGCCAAGAGGATTCTACCCGCGAGCTTTGGCAGGCCTTCAGGCGTCCGGGCGCGAGGCAAAAGCAGGGCGGCCGCGAGTTCGCCCGCGACCGCCCAACAGCGTGCCAGAGGAACAGTCTCTCTGGCACGTAAATCCCCAGCAAATGCCTCTCAAAGGTCAGTGCCCAAAACCACGGGGACAAAAGACACGTTCCCTTGTCCCCGGCTAGGCCGTGAAGCCTGCCTTCCACAAGCCATGGAGGTTGCAGTACTCGTAGACCACGGCATCGCGCGGCGGCACGCAGAACGTTGCCTCGGGGGCCTCCCCCGGCTGCAGGAACTTGACCTCGACCTTGCCGTTGCCGCGGTCGAGCGCGATGAAGGCGATGTGATGCTCGGGCAGCATCGGGTGGGCCACCTCGCCCACGCGCGCCACGAGCTTGTCACCCTCGACGGAAAGCGCCGGCACATGCTTCTCGCGCGCGGCGTCAACCGTGTTGGCGACAAGCGCCACGCACGGCTCGCCGCAGCAGGAGGGCGTGCAGTCGCACTCGGCGCCCACGACCTTCCAGAACACCTCGCCGCACTTCTTGCACTTATAGAACTTGAGCTCACCCATGGACCGCTCCTCTCTCGCGTGGCGCCCGCGCCCACCGCGGGCCCTCACGGAGAGTCTGCCCACGAAAGCGGCACGCATAACGCGCGGACCCCCGCGAATCAACGCAAGGGCCCGCGCGATGCAATTCCTCAGCTATGGGAGACGAGCGTAACGGGCAGGCACCCGCAACGCCCGCACGTCGGAAGCGGCGAGCAGCCGCTATGACACGACGTGGGCAAAGCCCTTGCCGGCGACGACGTCCTGGACGCGGGCCATGAGCATCACGTTCTTGGCGTCGACGCGCGTGGGCACCTCCATGCGAAGGCGGTCGCCACTGCAGCTCTCGACGAACACCTCGACGCGGTCCATGCCCGGATGCAGCTCGAAGACTTTCTGGAGCTGCTCGAGCACCAGGCGCGACAAGGCGGCCGGCTCGAGCATGACCTCGAGGATCTTGGGCTTGTTGGTCTTCTCGGACAGCTCGAGCGGCTCAATGGCGGTGGCGAGGAACTGGTCGCCGCGGTCCGAGCGGTCGATGCGGCCCAGGATGCGCACGAAGACGTCGCCCACCTGCTCGCCGGTCTGCTCGTCGGTCTGGCCGGCAAGCACCGCAGCGCTCTTCTTGTAGGCCTTGGGGAAAACCACGACGTCGATCTCGTTCTCCATGTCCTCGAGCTGCACGATGGCCATGGGGTCACCGTTCTTGGTCGTGCGCTTCTGCAGGCCAGACACCATGCCCGCAATCCAGATGGGCTTCTCGCCACTCACCTCGACGTGACGCACCTCACCGGTGACGCTCGTCTTCTCGTAGCCGCCCAGCACCTGCGACAGGGTGAAGTCGCGGGCCTTGGCCAGGGCGTACTCGTAGGGGCGCAGCGGGTGGTCGGAGATATAGAGGCCCAGCACCTCGCGCTCCTGGGCGAGCTTGAGGGTGCGGTCCCACTCGACGGGGCTGGGGTCGGGCACGTCGGACTCGAAGCCCGAGCCCTCGACGTCGGCGAACAGGTCGAACATCGAGCTCTGGCCCGCCGCGCGGTCCTTCTGGCGCTTCGTGGCCGCATCGATGATGTTGGCGGGGTTGTTCTTGTCGACGAACTCCATGAGCTGGCGGCGCGGGTAGCCCGTCGAGTCGAAGGCTCCGCCCTTGATGAGGGCCTCGATGACGCGGCGGTTGCAGGTGCCGGTGTCGACGCGGTCGACCAGGTCGTGGAGGTTCTTGAAGGCCCCTCCCCGCTCGCGCTCGGCGATGATGGCGTCGGCCACGCCCTCGCCCACGCCGCGGATGCCGGCCAGGCCAAAGCGGACGCCCTCGTGGACGGCCGTGAACTCCTTGCCCGACTCGTTGATGTCTGGCGGCAGGATCTGGATGCCCTCGTGGCGGCAGGCCGAGACGTAGTGGACGATCTTCTCGGTCTTGCCCGTGTAGCTGGTGAGGACGGCCGCCATGAACTCGTTGGGGTAGTGGGCCTTGAGCCAGGCGGTCTGCATGACCAGGATCGCGTAGCCCGCCGAGTGCGACTTGTTGAACGCGTACGAGGCGAACTTGAGGACGTCGTCCCAGATGCGCTGGGCGATCTCGCGGGTGTAGCCGTTGCGCACGGCGCCGTTGATCCAGTGGTCGTAGGTCGTCTCGTCGGCGCCATCGTCCCAGTGGAAGATGGTGCTCGTGAGCAGTTTGATCTTCTTCTTGGCCACGGGCTTTCTGATGCGCGAGTCAGACTCGCCGGCCGAGAATCCGCTCATCTTGACCGAGATCTGCATGACCTGCTCTTGGTACACGATGGTGCCGTAGGTCTCGCCCAGGATGTCCGAGAGGCGGTCGTCGTAGAAGACGACTTCCTTCTTGCCGTTCATGCGGTCGATGTAGTCCGTGACCATGCCGGCGCCCAGCGGGCCCGGGCGGTACAGGGCGATAAGAGCCACGATGTGCTTGTACTCGGTGGGCTGCATGCCCTTGATCGTGGCGGTCATGCCGCCGGACTCGACCTGGAAGACGCCGGCGGTGTTGCCCGAGCCCAGTAGCTTGTAGATGGCGGGGTCGTCGAAGGGGATCGAGTCCATGTCGACGTCGATGCCAAAGTTGGCTTTGATGTTGGCCTTTGCCTTGGAGATGACCGTGAGGGTGCGCAGGCCCAGGAAGTCCATCTTGAGCAGGCCCATGTCCGCCACCGTGTGGCCCTCGTACTGGGTGATCTCGACGCCGCCCTTGGTGTCGAGCTTGGTGGGGCAGTGCTCGTTGACGGGGTCACGGCAGATGAGGACGGCGCAGGCGTGGACGCCCTCGCCGCGGATGAGGCCCTCGAGCGACAGCGCCGCGTCGATGATGCGGCGAGCGTCTGAGTCCTGGTTGTAGGCGTCGACGAAGTCCTGGGAGTACTGGTCCTCGCGCCCCGGGACCTTCTCCATCGTGGCCTTGAGCGTGGCGTTGGGCGCGGCGCTGATCATCTTGGAGAGGCGCTGGCCCATGTAGACGGGGTAGTCGAGCACGCGCGCGGCGTCGTTGACGGCCTGCTTGGCCTTGATGGTCGAGTAGGTGATGACGTGGGTGACCTTTTCGGGGCCGTAGAGCTGGCGCACGTGCTCGACGACCTCGAGACGCCGCTCATCGTCGAAGTCCATGTCGATATCGGGCATCTCGGAGCGCTGGGGCGAGAGGAATCGCTCGAACATGAGGTTGTTCGTGAGCGGGTCGAAGGTCGTGATGTCCATCGCGTAGGCAACGAGGGCGCCGGCGGCAGACCCACGGCCGGGGCCCACGCCGATGCCGTTCTGCTTGGCCCAGCGCACGTACTCCTGCACGATGAGGAAGTAGGCGGCGAAGCCCTTGTCGCAGATGATCTTGTACTCGTACTCGAAGCGCTCCTGGACGTTGATGCCGTTGATCGTGACGTTCTTCCAGTCCTCGCCGTAGCGCTTGGCCAGGCCCTCCTCGCACTCGCGGCGGAACTGGCTCTCGTGGGTCTCGCCCTCGTCGAGCAGCGGGAAGCGCGGCAGGATGATCTGGTCCCAGTCGAGCTCGACGTTGCACTTCTCGGCCAGCTCGAGGGTGTTGTCGCAGGCCTCGGGGCACCAGGAAAACAGCTCGTGCATCTCCTCCTCGGTCTTCATGTAGAACTCGCTGCCCTCCATGCGCATGCGGTTCTCGTCATCGACCTTGGAGTTCATGCCGATGCACATCATGAGGTCCTGCGTGGGGGCGTCGTCGCGCGTGAGGTAGTGGAAGTCGTTGGTGGCGATGACCTTGAGGTCGAGCGAATGGGCAAGCTCCACCAGCTGCTCGTCGAGCTGGCGGTCGGTCATGCCATTCTCGAACGTGAGGCCGTGGTCCTGAATCTCGATGTAGAAGTCGCCGGGGGCAAAGATCTCCTTGAAGGTACGCGCCCACTTGAGCGCCTCATCGGCCTGCCCGCGCAGGATTGAGCGCGGGATGATGCCAGAGACGCAGGCGGCCGTGCCGATGACGCCCTCGGAGTGCTTCTTGAGCATCTCGAGGGTGGTGCGCGGCTTGTAGTAGAAACCGCGGACGGCGGCGTCGCTCATCATCTGCATGAGGTTGACGTAGCCCACCTGGTTCTTGGCGAGCAGGATCATGTGGTAGAGCTCGGGCTTGTGGTCGCGCGAGAGGGAGTCGTCGGGCGTGAAGTAGGCCTCGCAGCCAAAGATGGGCTTCACAAGCGGGCGCGGCTTGACCTCGTCGAGGTCGCGGCCGGCCTCGTGGGCCTCGACGTCGAGCCTCCACTGGGCGTGGGCCTCGGGTTCCTCCTCGGCGTTGGGCTCCACGATCTCGCGGCCCTTGGCGTAGTTGTCCTTGTCGTGGAACCACTGCTGCCAGTCAGGCTGCTGGTGGTTGTACTTGGCCGTCTCGAGGTCGAGGTCTGGCACGCCGTACATGTAGCCGTGGTCCGTGATGGCCACGGCGGGCATCTTGAGGTCGACGGCTCGCTTCACCATGTCCGAGATGCGTGTTGCCCCGTCGAGCATCGAGTAGTCCGTGTGGTTGTGCAGGTGTACGAAAGCCATGTGGCGAGACTCCCCCATCCGATGTGTGCCAGATGAGGATAGCGCGCACGTCGGACACTATGGTGCGCGCCCGAGCGATTCCCGCGCACCCCCACGCCCTGTTCGATTGGCGGCAAGGCGCGGGCGCTGCGCCTCTTCGCGCTCGCCTCGTCCTCCGCTCCGTCAGCCCCACCCGGGACCCGTTTGTACGCGTCCGCACCCGCCGGACACCCACCTCTACGCGTCCGCAACCGTTGGGCACCCACCTCTACGTGCTAGGAGGCCATCTAGCGCGTAAAAGCGGGTGCTCGAATTCTAGAGACGCAAATGTGGGTGCACGGGCCAACGGATGCGCCGCCCATCGCGCGCAACCGCACACAAAAGGGCCCGCCACCTGAGAAGGTGACGGGCCCCGGCAAGCTCGTGCGTCGATGCGACTACGCGGTAGCGGCAGCCTCGTCGGCCTTGGCGGCCTTGTTGAAGTGCTTGTACACGAAGCTCGTGACGAGCGGCGTGAGGATGGCCGTCACGATGGCGCAGGCGGCAACCTGGGCGGTGGCCACGGCGAGGACGTCGCCGCCGTAGAGCGCCTCGTTGACGTTTGCCATGGCAGCGGGCGTGGCGACGTTGGCGCCGGCGCAGCTCGAGATGGCGGCGCCCGCGACGCCCGTGCCGCCCGTCAGGCGATCGACGAAGACGGCGGGGATCGCGAAGACCACCGAGCAGATGACGCCCAGCAGGATGCCCGGCAGGCCGCCGGCGACGAGCTGGCCAAACGTCATCGTGGTGCCCATCGAGAAGAACGTCAGCACGATGATGCCGGTGAGGGCGGGCGCCATCATGCGCTTGAAGCTCGGAAAGACGTTGCCCAGGATGATGCCCACGACGATGGGCAGGATGGCGCCCACGAGCGTCCAGCCGATCGGGGCCTGGCCGGCGGCGCCCAGCACGATCATCGTGACGGGCGGGCCCACGACGAGCGTCGTGATGGCCACGGCGCCACGCTCGACCTCGGTGCCCATCGTGCCCATGAGGCCCGCATACATGGCGTTGTTGGCGCCCGTGCAGGCAGCCAGGATCACCATCGCGGACAGGCCGAGGAAGTTGTCGCCGGTGAACAGCACGAGCAGCGCCACGGCGATAACGACGACCTGCTTCACGATGATGATAATCGCACCGCGTGCGGCGGCGGCAGGGGCGCTCTTGAACGAGATCGTGGTGCCCACGATGAGCAGGAAGGCGCCCACGAGCGGGCTCGCGCCGTTCTGCGTCATGCCCAGCGTAAAGCTGCCAAGGGTCTTGAACAGGTCGGGGAACAGGGTGTTGAGGAGGCACCCCAGAAGAAGCGGCACCAAGATCGTGGCGCCGGGGATGGAGGACATCTTGAAGAAGGGCTTCTTCTCCTCCATCGCAGTGGTCGAATCGCTCATTGCTAGCAACCTCTCATTGGCTCACTTTTGCAGAAAAAAGGGCGCGCCACCGGCCCGGCATGCGGCCTGCGGCGCGCCCGTGCGGCCTGGCAAACTACCCGTCGAGGACGATGCCGCCATCGCAGTCGCTGATCTCGCCGTTCACGAAGCTCGCGAGCTTGGAGGCGTAGAACAGCACCATCTGGGCGGGCTCGGACGGCTGGGCGGCGCGGCCCAGGGGAATGCCGGCGATGATGCGCTTGGAATTCTCGTCAGACAGGATCGAGGTCATGTCGGTGAGGGTGAGCGACGGGCAGACGGCGTTGCAGTGGATGTTGTACTTGCCGCCCTCCTTGGCAACCGCCTTGGTGAGGCCGTTCACGCCGGCCTTGGAGCTGGCATAGGCCGCGGTGCCCAGCAGGCCGCCGCCGATCTTGCCGGCAACGGAGGAGACGTTCACGATGGAGCTGTAGTCGAGCTCCTTGAAGCGCGGGTAGACCGCGGAGAGCATCGTGAACGTGCCGTTGAGGTTGATGTCAATCGTGCGGCGCCACTCGGCGTCGTCGATGTCCTCGAACTTCTTGGTGGAGATGACGCCGGCGCAGTTGACGAGGATGTCGACGCCCGGGACCTCCTCGAAAATCTTGTCGACCGTGGCGCGCGCCGCGGCGGCGTCGCTCACGTCGAGCTGGTAGAAGTGGTTGCCCTCGCCGAGCTTGGCGACGGCCGCCTCACCCTTGTCCTTGCTGCGGGCGATGAGGACGACGTGGCCGCCACCCTCGACGATGCCCTTGGCGATCTCGAGGCCGATGCCCTGCGTGCCACCGGTTACGATCGCGACCCTTCCCGTAAAGTCAAAGGCCATTTCTCTCCCCTTTCGAATACCGCGCGTCGATCGCGGCGGGGAGCCCCCTCTCCGCCTTCTGACGCGCCATTCCAAGGCGGTAGATTAGAAGCGTTTAATAGTAAGGGCCGCAGCTTTTTTGTGAGTTTTTCAAACGGTAATATTTTTTCGGTAAACAGTAGACGGTAGTGATTTGACCGCAAACGGTACTAAATGTGCACGATTTTGAGGTCATTTTGTGCGTATCTTATGTAGTGCAGGGCCAAATGTGCTTCATCGAGCAGCCTTTGCCGCGTCGGTTGCACAGCGATTTGGGTACATCTCGCACACCCATTCGAGGGCAGTTTGAGGCCGCGACGCAAACCGCAGGCCCCGGAGGCTCGTTTAGTCGCGCTGGGCACACGTCGGCCAAAGATTGTCCCTACTCGCGGCCGACGACGCGCTCGATGATCGAGCCGAACACGCCGGCGAGCACCTGCTGGAACAGCGTGCCCATCATCACCGGGAAGACCACCTCGCCCGGGAAGAACTGGGCGGCGAGCACCGCGCCGGCGGAGATGTTTCTCAGCCCCGAGCAGAACGACGACGTCACGAGCTGGCCGTGGGCCAGGCCGCGGGCGTGCGCGATGACGAGGCCCACCGCAAAGCCGCAACTCGCAAACACCAGGATGAAGAGGGCCATCGCAACGAGCTCGGGCGTGAGGTGGCGCATGTAGTCGCTCATCTGCGAGGAGTTCGACGCGATGATGAGCATGAGCAGCACCTTTACCGCCGGCGAAATCGCGGGCGAGAGCTTCTCGTGGCCCCACCCGTGGGTCGCGTCGTTCACAAGCATGCCCGCCACGGCCGGCAGGGCAATCATGAACACCATGTTCGACATCATGCCCAGGACGTCGACCTGCACGGTGGCGCCCAGCAGGACCTTGAGCGTGAGCGGGATCGTCACCGGGCTCGCCACGGTCGAAACGAGGATGCAGGCAAGCGCGAGCGACAGGTCACCCTCGTACATGCCGCACCACATGAAGCTCACCACGGCCACCGGCACGCAGTACTCGAGCGTGGCGCCCGTCACGAGGTTGGCGTTGCCGCCAAACAGAAGGCTCGACAGCGCCCAGGCGCACACCGGCATCACGACGATGGAGAGGCCCAGGATGCACAGCATGTTCTTGGGGTGGCGGAACTGCTCGAGCACCGAGGCGAACGTGTTGTTGAGCGAGCCCTGGAACGTCATGATCGCGAACAGCACGGGCACGATGTGCTCGGTAACCCCCAAACACCTGCGGGAACATAACGCCCGCAGCCACGCAAATCGGGGCGATGATGGGCATGTGGGAGCCGATCGCCTTACCAAACCTCGTCCACCTGTCCACGCCACTCGCCTTCCTCGTGAAAATCCCACTGTCGGTGGGGTATTATCGACAAGGCTATTACCTCAGGCAAGGTAAGGACAAGAAATGGAACACCTCCTTAACATTCACGGCGTGAGCGCAAGCGCCGACGAGAAGCCCATCCTGCATGGCATCGACCTGTCGCTCGACGGCGGCGAGTGCCACGTGCTCATGGGCCCCAACGGCGCCGGCAAGTCGACGCTGGGCCACGTCATCATGGGCGATCCGGTCTACCACACGACCGCCGGCACCATCGAGTTCGACGGCGCCGACCTCACCCACGCCAGCGCCGACAAGCGCTCGCTCGCGGGCATCTTCCTGTCGTACCAGGCCCCGGTCGAGATCCCGGGCGTGCCGCTCTACAGCTTCCTGCGCACCATCTGCCAGAAGCGCCCCGAGCTCAAGATGACGGCCAAGCAGTTCCGCCGCCGCGTGGGCGAGCTGTGCGAGCAGCTCGACATGGACTCCTCCTACCTCACCCGCGAGCTCAACGTGGGATTCTCGGGCGGCGAGAAGAAGAAGGTCGAGATGCTCCAGCTGCTGCTCCTGCAGCCCAAGCTCGCCATCCTCGACGAGACCGACTCGGGCCTCGACGTCGACGCCCTCTCCGTCGTCTCGCGCGGCATCACCGCCTACCGCGAGCAGTGCAACGGGGCGCTGCTCATCATCACGCATAACACGCGCATCCTCGAGCGCGTCGAGGTCGACCACACCCACGTCATGGTGAAGGGCCATCTCGTGGCCGAAGGCGGCCCCGAGCTCATCGACCAAATCGACGCCAACGGCTTCGAACGCTACGAGCGCGCCGAGCAGGCGGAGGCGTAAGCCATGGCAGCAAACACCAACGCCGCCGACGAGCAGCGACCCCGCTCCGAGGTCGCCGACGTCGACCGCAGCATGTATGACTTCGTGAAGCCCGAGAAGGGCTACGAGCGCTTCGCCGACGGCCTGTCCGGCGACATCGTCGAGCAGATCAGCCGCAAGAAGGACGAGCCCGACTGGATGCTCCAGATGCGCCTCAAGGCCCTGGAGACCTACGAACGCATGGAGATGCCCAAGAACTGGGGCCCGGCCATCGGCGGCCTCGACATGAGCACCATCTCGACCTACGTGGCGAGCGGCTCGAAGCAGGCCGAGAGCTGGGACGAGGTCCCCGACGACATCAAGGACACCTTCGAGCGCCTCGGCATCCCCGAGGCCGAGCGCACGAGCCTGGCCGGCGTGGGCGCCCAGTACGACTCCGAGATCGTCTACCACAACATGAAGGACGAGGTCGCGAAGTCGGGTGTCGTGTACACGACCGTCGAGGACGCCATGAAGAGCGGCTATGAGGACATGATCCGCGAGCACTTTGGCACGCTCATCCCCATGACCGACCACAAGTTCGCCGCGCTGCACTACGCGGTGTGGAGCGGCGGCTCGTTCGTCTACGTGCCCGCCGGCGTCAAGCTCGACTTCCCACTGCAGAGCTACTTCCGCCTCAACGCCGCGGGCGCGGGCCAGTTCGAGCACACGCTCATCATCGTGGAGCCGGGCGCCGACCTGCACTTCATCGAGGGCTGCTCGGCACCCAAGTACAACGTGGCCAACCTCCACGCCGGCGCCGTCGAGCTGTTCGTGGGCAAGGGCGCGAGGCTTCGCTACTCGACCATCGAGAACTGGTCGAAGAACATGTACAACCTCAACACCAAGCGCGTACGCGTCGAGGAGGACGGCAAGGTCGAGTGGGTCTCGGGCTCGTTTGGCTCCCACGTCTCCTACCTCTACCCCTCGAGCCTGCTCGTGGGGCCGCGCGCCAGCTGCGAGTTCACTGGCATCACCTTCGCCGGTGCCACGCAGAACCTCGACACGGGCTGCAAGGTGACCCTCGCCGCCCCCGACACGCGCGCCAGCGTCGACACCAAGTCGCTCTCCAAGGGCGGCGGCATCTCGACGTTCCGTAGCTCGGTGGTCGTCACCAAGAAGGCCGACCGCGCCCGCGCCAGCGTGAGCTGCAGCTCCCTCATGCTCGACGACATCAGCCGCTCCGACACCATCCCCGCGATGGACGTGCGCAACGCCACCGCGAGCGTGGGCCACGAGGCCACGATCGGCCGCATCTCCGACGACACGATCATGTACCTCATGAGCCGCGGCTGCTCCGAGCAGGAGGCCCGCACCATGGTCGTCAACGGATTTGCCGACCCGGTGTCCAAGGAGCTGCCGCTTGAGTACGCCGTCGAGATGAACAACCTCATCAAGCTCGAGATGGAAGGGGCGATCGGCTAGATGTCACTCACGCTTACCGGCGTCGGCCGCGGGTCCGCCCAGACCTGGAACTGGCTCAGGACCAACGACACGACGCTTCTCGTCCCCACCCCACCCGCGGCAGATCCCGCCGCCGAGGTCCCGGCTGCCGCGCGCCGCATCGCCTGCGGAGCGGGCGCCGAGGCCACCCAGTGGCTCGACGCGGCCGCCACGCAGCGCCGCGTCGTCGTAGTCCCCGCCGACGCCGACGACGAGCTCTTCGAGGTCGAGATCGATGCCGCCGCGGGCCACGTTGCCCAGACGAGCGTCTTCGTGCGCCCGGG